>CAYSYY010000005.1:10150-24725 GCA_964435265.1 uncultured Gemmatimonadota bacterium | reverse complement strand
ACCACCAACATGGTGTTTTCCTTGTCCTTGTCAATCATGATGACGGCGGTGCCGCAGCTGCAGGCCGTCATGGAAGAGAAGAGCCACCGTATCGCCGAGGTGATCCTCGGTTCGATCCACCCCTTCGATTTCATGATGGGCAAACTGCTGGGCGGGGTCGCCGTCGCGCTTACCGCCTGGACGGTGTACATCGCCGTGGCGGTGGTGGTGCTGCGGAACATCAACCTCTCCCAGCTCATCCCCTGGAACGTCCTGCCCTGGTTCCTGCTCTATGTGATCGTGGCGATCTTCATGTACGGGGCGTTCCTGGCGGCGCTGGGGGCGATGTGCAACGATCCCTCGGAGGCGCAGGCGGTGACTTTCCCGGCCATGCTCCCCATCATGCTGCCGATGTTCATCCTGATGCCGATCCTGCAGGCACCCAATTCTCCTTTCGCGACGATCATCTCTCTCATCCCGCCCTTCACTCCCACCCTGCTGCTGCTGCGCATGGCCACGGCCGAAGGGATCCCCGTCTGGCAGACCTGGGCCGGTTTCGGGGGAACGCTGGCCTTCACGCTCTTCCTGGTCTGGGTGAGCGGACGGGTTTTCCGGGGAGCGATCCTGATGCAGGGCACGCCGCCGAAGCTGAAGAACTTCGTCAGTTGGGCGATCCGGGGGTGACATGAACGATCCGCTCTTCTTCATGATCCTGATGCTCATCATCTCGACCGCGATCATGGCGGCGGTGCTCGTCGTCGTGTTACGGAATCGACGCCGGGCATGGCAGCTCGCGATGGGTGAGGCCGGATCGGACGGGATCCCGGGGAGTGACCGGGGCGGCTTCCCGCGCAACGGCACCGGCGAGACCGACGCAACCACCTACCACTACCACTTCCACCCCGGTTCGAAGAACTCCCCCTCCTCCTACACCGTCAAGGTGGCGCATCCTTCCACGGTCACCTTCAGGATCGCGAAGGAATCCGGCTTCGACCGTTTCGCCGAGAAGCTCGGCCTCAATGTGGAACTCAAGACCGGCGATCCCGACTTCGACGAGACCTTCTACATCACGAGCCGTGACACCGAGTACATGCGCACGGTCCTGGGATCGGCCGCGACCCGGCAGGTGATCCGCGAGCTCCGTGAGATCGGGTTCACCTCGGTCGAGCTGACGACCAGGGACCTCAAGGCGGTCTGGAGCCCCTTCCGGCACAAGAGCGACATGGACCGTCCCACCCTGGAGCGGGTCGCCGGTCTGCTGGTCCGCCTGCACCACGATCTGCCCGAGGTCCTTTATGCAGCGGGGATCGAAGACTCCGGCTGGAGGGCCCGCCGGCTGCTGGCCTTCGCTCTGCCCATCGCAGCGGATATCGCCGGGCCCCCGGCGCTCGTCTTCGGGCTTATCAGGTACTATCCCTTCGAGGGCTGGCCGCTCGCGCTCGGCGGCCTCGCCCTCGGCGTCCCGGTGCTGATAGTGTTCCTCTACGCCGCCTTCCATCTGCTCAAGGGGCGCTCCGCCTCCCACCGTGAGTTCTTCGTCGCCGCCCTGCTCGCCGTGCCCGGCTTCCTGCTCGGCGGAGCCGGAGGACGGATCTTCACCAACGGCTGGCTCGATTCCTCTCCGGCCGTCGAGCACGAGGTGCGGGTGGTGGACGCCCACATGACCACATCGGACGACGACGAGGATTACTATGCCATCGTCTCATCGTGGCGGGAGGGACGAGAAACCGAGAAGATCCCCGTTACCGAAGGCATCTACCGCCGGCTCTCGCCCGGGCTGACGGCGATGACGGTCACTACCCGGAGCGGGAAGTGGGGGTATGAATGGCTGGCGGGGTGCGCCGTACGATGAGCTGCGCAGCCGGGCCCTGAGATGGACCGGTGAGCCTGTCATGACGACCTTCGAGAATCCGATCATCCCCGGTTCCCACCCCGATCCCAGCATCTGCCGGGTCGGCGGGGACTACTACCTGGCCACGAGCAGCTTCGAGTATTTCCCCGGCGTGCCGATCTTTTACAGCCGCGATCTGGTGCACTGGCGACCGATCGGCCATGCCCTGACCCGCCCCAGCCAGCTCGACCTGGAAGGCATCCGCAGCTCGCACGGAATCTTCGCCCCCACCCTGCGTTTCCATGAGGGGTGTTTCTACCTGATCACCACCCTGGTGGGCGGTCGCGGGCATTTCTTCGTTTCCACCGACGATCCCGCCGGGGAGTGGTCGGAGCCCGTCGGCGTACCCGGTCCGCAGTTCGATCCCGATCTCTTCTGGGACCGTGACGGGACCTGCTGGTTCACCCGCAACGACTGGGAGCGGGGCGGGATCGTGACCCAGCGGATCGAGCTGGAAAGGGGGGAGCTGTGCGGGGAAACGTATCTGATCTTCACCGGGATCGAGGATCGCTACGTCGAAGCCCCGCATCTGTATTTACGGGACGGCTGGTACTACCTGCTCGCCGCCGAAGGGGGCACGCACCGCGGGCACATGATCGTGATCGCCCGCAGTCGGGCGGTCACCGGACCTTACGAGAGCTGCCCGCACAATCCCATCCTCACCCATCGTCACCGCGTCACGCACCCGATCCAGGCCACCGGCCACGGCGATCTGGTGCCGGCCCTCGACGGATCGTGGTGGCTCGTCTTCCTCGGGATCCGCCAGGTCATGGGAATGATGGCGGGATACCACCACCTGGGACGGGAGACCTTCCTGGCCCCGGTGACCTGGACCGGGGACGGCTGGCCGGTGGTGAACGGCGGCGAGCCGGTGGAGCTCACAATGCCCGCCCCCGCCCTGGTCCCTCATCCCTGGCCGGCCGATCCGCTCCGTGACGATTTCGACAGCGACCGGCTCAGGCTTTACTGGAACGTCATCCGCAATCCGGCGGCGGGTGCCTGGTCGCTCACCGACCGGCCGGGCCATCTCACCCTGCGCTGTCTGCCCGTAACCCTGGATGACGGCTCCGCCCCAGCCTTCGTGGGGCGGCGGCAGGAGCACTTCGACTGCCGGGTCGCCGCCCGGATCGATTTCGAACCCGCCGCGGAGCATGAGGAAGCGGGCCTGACCGCCTTCATGAACGAAACCCATCACTACGACCTGGCCGTGACGCGGCGGGACGGCCGCAAAACGGTCCTGGTGCGGCGCCGGATCGGGGACCTCTCGGCGGTCACGGCCGGGATCCCGGCGCCGCCGGGACCCGTGGTCCTCGAGATCGCAGCCGATCGCCAGAACTACACCTTCGGACTGCGGCTGGCCGCAGGTCTGCGGACCCTCGCCACCGGCCAGTGCCGCTGGTTGTCATCGGAGGTGGCGGGCGGTTTCACCGGAGTCTATCTCGGTCCGTACGCGGCGGCGCAGGATCAGGGGAGTACGAACGCCGCGCATTTCGACTGGTTCGATTACGTGGTGTGATTCGTGGTGTGATCCGGGCCCGGTGACCTGCCGCTATCCGGTACCGCCGCACCCGGACGCTCCTCTATCAGACGTGCACCACCGCGGTCCAGTCGGGGTAGCGGTTGTCCCCGACCATCAGACGCAGGAGCCGCGTGGAATAGGCATCGTTCGTCAGATTAATGTACCCGATGTGCCGCTGTGATCCACCCGAAGCGGGCAGGCCGGCCACGAGCAGGTACGGTGTGCCGTCGATCGTGCACCAGTGCAGGTCCTCCCAGGGATTGCGACCGGCGGTGGGGTCATCGGCCCGCCGGGCGATCCCGCCCGGAGAGGATGAGTTGAAACTGCCAAGGGTGAATACGATACGATTGAGCTCCATGCCGCAGCACCAGCCGGTCCCGTCGGCGGCTACGGTCACGGATATCTGATCGAAATCGTTGGCCGCTGTGTCAACGAAGGTGACCCGTGTGACCGTCCCTGTTTCCAGATCGATAGTCTTGAGACGGCTTCCGTCCACTACCAGGAGATCCCCTGATGAGGGGATGAAGGCCATGTCCTTGACGTTTATCTCGGTCGCGAGCACGGTGTCGCCGCCGGAGGTGAGGTCGAGAAGGTGTATGTCGGGGCGCGTGGCGCCGACCGCCTTCTGCAGGTAGACCAGCTTCGTGCCTTCGGGGGTCAGGAAGGGGAAGGTCTGCTCGCCCTCGGCGTCGGTGAGAACGGTGAAGCTGCCGGCCGGATCGGAGATATCGGTGATCACGGCGATCTTCCAGCCGTCACCCTGATCGGACTGCAGATAGACCGTCTGGCCGTCGTCGCTCCATATGCCGCGACTGTGGTTGCCGGCGATGTTCTCGGTCAGTTTCACCACGCTGTCGGAATTCAGATCGGAGATGATGAGGTTCCATTTCCCGCCCCGGCTCGAGGCATAGAGGACCGTTCCGGGGAGCGTGATGGTCCGGTCGATGAGTTCGACCCCCGTACTGCCGCAGCTCGACAGGATTAGTCCCGGCGCGGAGAGACTGCAGCCCAGCAGGGGGAGAGCCTGGCGGCGACTGATCGTCATGATCGCGTCCCTTTCCCTCGAGGTGGTCGGGGTCGGGCTCCCGTCGGTATTCTACTCCCCTCCGCCGACGCGCGTACAGAGCAAGTCGCCGTCAGCCCCCGAAGGCTCCGCGCTGCTCCTCGAGCGAGCTCACGATGAGCATATCGGCCAGCCGCAGCAGATCGAAGATGCGCGGATCGCGGATGGAATAGAAGATCGAGACCCCTTCCCGGCGCCATCGGAGCAGGCCGGCTTCCCGCAGCCTGATGAGGTGGCGGCTGATCACCGACTGGTCGTTCGGCATGGCCGGATCCAGCTCGCAGGCGCAGCGTTCCCCGTCGCGCAGCATATACAGCAGCTTCAACCGGGTCGGCTGTCCCAACAGGGCGAGGAGCCGGGCTTCGTGAGCGATCCGGAGGAGATCGGACTCGGCGGTCGGCGCGCTCATCCGGCTCCCGCCTCCCGGAGCCAGGCGAGGATGTCTTCAGGGCGCGGCAGCCGGCCCGCCGATACGATCCGATCCCCGATGACCAGGGCCGGCGTCGGTACGATACCCCACTCGGCGATCGCCACGGGATCGCGTACGTGATCGAGCTCGGCGGCGATGGCGTTCTCGGCCATGACGGTACGGACCATCGTCTCGAGCCGTTCGCAGTTGGCACAGCCCGGTCCGAGCACCTTTATCTGCAGTACCATCACTACCCTCCTTCCGGCCGCTCAGCCGGACACAAATCCGAAGATCAGGCCGGCCACAGTGCTCATCACGATCACCAGCGCAACGAACACCAGCGTCTTCCTGGTCCCCATGACGCTGCGGATGACCAGCATGTTGGGAAGGCTCAGGGCGGGCCCGGCCAGCAGCAGCGCCAGCGCCGGCCCCTGCCCCATGCCCGCTCCCAGGAGCCCCTGCAGGATCGGCACCTCGGTCAGGGTGGCGAAGTACATGAACGTCCCCACCACCGAGGCGAAGAGATTGGCGAAGATCGAGTTGCCCCCCACCAGCGAGCTGATCCAGCGTGACGGGATGAGTCCCTCCGAGCCCGGCTGTCCCAGCAGGAGCCCGGCCGCCAGCACACCGGCGAAGAGCAGGGGCAGGATCTGCCGGGTGAAACCCCAGGAGGCGAGGAACCACTCCTGCGCTGAGCCGGGGGTCGAGGTCAGGACCCAGCTCAGGGCGACGATGCCGAGCGTGAAGGTCAGAAGCGGGTTGGGGATGATGAGCGCCGATCCGAGGACCGCTCCGGCCGCCAGTGCGATTTTGACGGGCCGGACACCGAACCAGAGTACGAGCATGACGCCCAGACCCACCGCGAATGATCCGGTCAGGAGCCACTTGATCCGGAAGACCGCATTCCAGAACCCGACCGGAGCCGCCGGCTCCCCCCAGGTGGCGAAGACCAGGATCCCGATCATGGCCGCGAAGTACATGACGTTCTGCCCCAGGGAGCGCTCCGCCCCGGTATCGGGCAAGTGTGCGGCTGACTCGGTTCTGGCTTCCTCGTCCCGTCGGAAGATGAAGTGCATCAGGAGCCCGATGGCGACGCTGAAGAGGATCGCTCCGACGGCCCGGGCGAAGCCGAGTCCGGCACCGAGGACGCGGGCGGTGAGGATGATCGCCAGTACGTTGATGGCCGGTCCGGCGTAGAGGAAGGTCACGGCCGGGCCCAATCCGGCACCCCGCTTCCAGATACCCGCGAAGAGCGGCAGGATGGTGCAGGAACAGACCGCCAGGATCGATCCTGATACCGACGCTACACCGTAGGCCACCACCCTCTTCGCCCGGGCGCCCAGATATGTCATGACGGCGGATCGCGAGATGAAACACGAGATCCCGCCGGCGATGAAGAAGGCGGGAACCAGACAGAGCAGAACGTGTTCGCGGGCGTACCAGCGGGCCAGGGCCAGCGCCTCGATGAGGGCGCCCCGGAAGCGTCCGCTCTCCAGCGGCAGGTAGAAGATGATCAGGAAGACCGCGATCACTCCCAGGATGGGACGCCAGAGTCCACGCCAGTCTATCCGCGCAGGAGCGGTGGGCAGGTTCGTCATGGTCCTCCAGGGCTGGCAGGAGCGGCTCGCCGGTTCATTCATGCATTTATGCACATATATGCATATATAAACGAGAGAAATCAATCACAACATCGGTTACGAGAGGGAAAGAAAGGGGCGCTCTTCCTGGCACCGGGCGTCATGCCCGGTGGATGTGATGAGGCCGTGCCGGCATATCGGCCGGCACGGCCTTGTTTGATGGATCGGGCGATCGGATCGGAAACGATGCGGGCCGTTCCCGCTCAGCGCCTGATGACGAGACTCCCCGAGGCGGTCGAGATATGGATCTCGGGCCCGCCGCTGCCCTGCCGGACGATCTTCTCCTCGTAGACGGTATTGTACTCTTCGAAGGTACGCTCCGAGGCGAACTCGAAGGGGCAGGTGATGCGTCCGCGATCGCGGCGCTTGACCAGGATGAGGGTGAAGTTGCTTCCCCAGTCGTCGATCGCCAGGGTTACGTCCCCCGAGGCGCTCGAGCCGCGCAGATCGTGCTGTACCATGGCGGTGAGCGAGATGGTGACATCCCCCGAGGCGGTCGAGAACTCGCTCGGTCCGGTCAGGGCGCACTCCCGCATATCCACATCGCCGCTGGCCGAACTCAACTCGAAGGCACCCCGCGAATTGAATGCCCGCACATTCCCCGAGGCGGTAGAGAGATTGCACCCCTCACCGATCACCACATTGTCGAGGGTGATGTCTCCGCTGGCGGTATCGAAGTCGACGTCGTCGCCGATGGTCACGTCATCGAGGGTGATGTCACCGCTGGCAGTGTCGAAGGAGGTACCGTCGGCCACGGTCATGCTGGTGATATCGATGTCACCGCTGGCGGTATCAAACCGCGAACCTGTACCCAGCCGAACATTGCGCAGTTCGATATCGCCGCTGGCGGTATCGAACCTGACCGACGCCGCCACCCCAGTGCAATCCAGATCGCCCGAAGCGGTGTCGACGGTGAGGCGCGGCGGTGTTCCCCCTTCAGGCAGATAGATCCGCCACTCCACGTGCCCGCGGGTGGTGTTTCCCCGCCAGTGCTCGACGATCCTCAGGGTTTCCCCGCTCTGGTTCACCTCGCCCCGGAAATTCTCCCGGGGTGTGACGTCCTGCCGGAGCTCGACATATCCCTGCCGGCCGTCGGCCTTCATCACGAAGACATCCCCCGACGTGCCGTCGACTTCGATACGTGCGACCGCGGAGAAATCGAAACGTTCGACCTCCTGGGCCGCGACCTGCGATGCGGCCAGAATCAGGGCCGCTCCGGTCAGGATGGTCGCTCTGATGCTCTTCATGGTCACCTCCCCTGCCCGGCCGGAGCCGGGGTGATGCACCCGCTGGTGTCAGGGGGGATGAAGGATATCACACCCGGGTGCATGCGATTATTGTGTCCTGTCACATGACATGACACTCAAGACGGAGTCCTCTGTCCGATGTGAGATGCCGGACCGGCCGGGATGGTTGGAACGTTTCCGTCCTCTCTGTATTCGAAAGACAGGAACCGGATGTTCCATTTCGTTCACCCGTCGCCCGGGACCGTGCCCGTCGGTCCGGTCGGCGGTCGGCGGTCGGCGGTCGGTCAGAACCGATCTGATACCGGCCCGATCCTTCCTGAGGTCGGCCCGCTCCGGTCCGGAGCCGGCCCGAAATACCACCAGAAGGCGTTGATCACCAGGGAGTGGTCGATCGCACCCGCGGCGATCAGATCGGGGATGTCGGCGATCGGACGCACGATGACCTCGATCTCTTCACCCTCTTCCGGCCGGGGCTCGGCGACCCGGCGGCAGTCGCGGATGAGACAGGTGGAGCAGCGGTTGGTCAGGAAGGCGGGATTGGGTGTGACCCTGCCTATCACGGCCGGTTCCGAACCCGCGAAGCCCGTTTCCTCGAGCAGTTCGCGTTCGGCCGCGGCGGCCGCGTCCTCCCCGGGATCGACCAGCCCACCGGGGACTTCC
Source organism: uncultured Gemmatimonadota bacterium (assembly GCA_964435265.1). Taxonomy (GTDB): domain Bacteria; phylum Blakebacterota; class Blakebacteria; order Blakebacterales; family Blakebacteraceae; genus CAYSYY01. Next base: position 16,320 of record CAYSYY010000005.1, on the reverse strand, counting down.
AGCGTGAAGTCGCGGATCCCGTGCCGGAACTGACGCACCAGCACGACCTCCCCCTTCTCAGTGAGCGGGATGACGTTCACCCATTCCGACGACTCCACCAGCGTGATGGGAGCGGTCCGGCCGGTCAGGCCGGATCGCCCGCGCAGCCGGCGCACCCGGAAGATCCTCAGGTCGGCGACCAGTTCATCGTGATCGTACGTCCACGGTTGCAGATCCATGATCTCTTTCTTCCTCTCCCGACCCGGGCCCGGCACCGGATCCCCCCCCGATCTCAGATCGGATCGCCGGTCGGCGGATGCGCGGGGGAGCCGTGCAACTGCCCGTGGTCCTCGATCGCCTCGAGGTGGGTCGTGACGAAGGCGGTGGTCTCGAGATACCGGTCGACGGCTTCTTCGATGGCCGTTGCGATCCGGTGGGCCTCATCGACCCTCATCCCGCCCGGGAAGAGCAGATGGACCTCGACCCAGTGGGCGTCCCCCACATTCCGGTGCCGCAGGTCGTGGTAGCTCAGACCGTAACGGGCGGTTTCGCGGGCGAGCACCTCCTGGAGCTGTTCATGGATATGCGGTTCGGCCCGGTCCATCAGTCCCCCGACGCTCTGGCGCAGGAGCCTGAACCCGGAGATGAGGATATTGACGGCGACGATGACGGCCACGAGGGGATCGAAGGGAAGCCAGCCGGTCGCCATGGTCAGCCCGAGTCCCGCGACCACTCCCAGGCTGGTAAAGGAATCGGTGAGCACATGGCGTCCGTTGGCTTCGAGGATGAGGGAACGCCGGCGCCGACCGATCCGGACGAGATAGGCGCCCAGCGCGCCGTTGATGAGACCGGCCGCCGCGGTGAGGGCCGCTCCCAGGCCCAGCCGCTGGAGTTCGAAACCGCCGATCCAGGAACTCAGGGCTTCGTAGATGATGTAGAGGGCGGCCACGATGATCAGGGCGCCTTCGAAACCGGCCGAGAAGAAGCTGATCTTGGCATGACCGTACAGATGACTCTCGTCGGCGGGTTTGAAGGAGAGGCGCAGGCTGTAGGCGGCGAATCCCACCGCCGCGACATGCACGATCGATTCAGCCGCGTCGCTCAGGATGGCGGTGGACCCGGTCAGGAGCCAGGCGGTCACCTTGAGTCCGAGCATCCCGAAACCGATCGCCAGCGACAGGTTCATGCCGAACCTGAGGGCGCGCGTGTCGGCGGCGGTCGCGGTCCTGACGTCCATGCGGCACGTTCCTCCGGGGATGGTTCCGTCCCGGGCCCGCGGGCCTGTCGGCCGCGGTTCCTGCAACATGATGCCCCCGCGCCGGCAGGTCGGCAACGAGGGAAATGCCAGCCCGGGGTGGCGGCGGGACTGTTTTTCAGCTTCATTGTAGCTACCGATCTCCGAGGAACCCCCAGGCGCTCCGCCCGTAGAAAGTACGTGATGAGCAAGACCAGACCGACCGAGAAGCAGCCCGATCCAGCCAACGCGGCAACAGGCGGAGAGAAGACTCCGGCGGGAGCTCCCGCGCTTCCCGGTTCCCGGGAGAAGGTCCGGGAGTGGGTGAAGTTCATCCTGACCGTCATCATCCTCACCACCTTCATCCGCGTTTCCATCGCCGAGGCGTACAACGTCGAACAGTCTTCGATGGAGTACACCGTCCTGCCCGGGGATACGGTACTGGGGAACAAGTTCGTATACGGGTCGCGCCTTCCCCTGATCGGGGTCCGCCTGCCGGCACTGCGGGTACCGCGTCCCGGCGACGTGATCGTTTTCAACTCGCCGATCGAAGCCCGCACCCGGCTGGTCAAACGGGTCGTCGCGGTCGAGGGGCAGACGATCGAGATCCGCGACAAGCAGGTCTACGTGGACGGGGCGCCCGTTCCCTATCCCGAGGATGCACGGCCGGTGGACGGGAACGTTCTCCCCGGGTACACGTCCGGCCGGGACAACTGGGGGCCGGAGACCGTCCCCCCCGACCATCTCTTCGTGATGGGTGACAACCGCGATATCTCGCTCGACAGCCGCGGGTGGGGATTCCTCGATGAGGACCTGATCCTGGGGCGGGCGATGTTCGTCCTCTATTCGTGGAACGCCGATCCCACCCGACCCTTCTGGAACCGGATCCGCTGGAACCGGTTTGGACACGCCGTCCGGTAGGTGATGCCGCCCGAACGCCGCAGGGGAGGCTTCACCACCGGGCTCGCCTTCCCGCTGCTGATCCTCATCCTGCTGGGGCTCGTCGTCATCTTCCGCCGCGAGATCTGGGCGGTCTTCTCAACCCCCGAGGCCGTACGGGCCTGGGTGGCCGAGTGGGGAGTCACGGCCCCGCTCATCTTCCTGGCGGCCCAGATCGTGCAGGTGCTCGTGTTCGTGATCCCTGGCGAGACCGTGCAGATCGCCGGGGGCTACCTCTTCGGCTTCTGGGGGGGGGTGACGCTGTCCGCCGCGGGGATCGCGATCGGATCGACACTCACCTTCCTGCTGGCCCGGACGCTCGGCCCCGCCTTCGTGCACCGGTTTCTCAAGCCCGGGCAGATCACGCGCCTGGAGAGCATAGCGCGCTCCCCCAATGTTCAGATCGGGTTCTTCCTGCTCTTCGTCATCCCGGGGATCCCGAAAGACATCCTCTGCTACGCGGCGGGACTCACTCCGATGCGTTTCGGCTGGTTCCTGGCCGTCTCGCTCACCGGACGGCTTCCCGGCATCATCGGTTCCACCCTGATGGGGAGCGCGGCCGCACAGCGCCAGTGGATGCTGGCCGTGGCCCTGCTGATCCTGGCGACGGGACTCTTCATCCTGGGCCTGATCCACCACGAGCGCCTGCAGAACTGGATCGAGAAGCACGCCGCACCGCCCCGCGACCGGGAGTGAATCGGATCCCGCTCCCCGGCCGTCAGTTCCCGCCGAACCGATAGCGCAGTGTCCAGGTGACCTCGGCTGCCGCATCCGAGCGCAGGGTCACCCGGCGTACTCCCCCCCGCAGGTAGTTCCCTGTCACCCGGGCGCCGTCGCACGCCACCCCGGTGCAGATCCAGCCTCCCGGCGGTTCGGAGAAAGTGATGGTGTAGTCGTCGCCGGCCACCAGCCCGCTGCGACCCGTCAGCACACCGTCCTCCCAACGCACGCCCGCGAGCTCGAGACCGCCGCAGGAGATGTGACGGCTGGTGGAGAGGATCTGCGGATGATCCCGGACCGGGCGGATGGCGAAGAGCTGGCAGCCGAAACGGGGATCGATCGGACCGGGGCTGAACTCCTGCGTGAAGCTGCCCAGGTAGCGGCCGGCCCAGAATTCATGCACGTGATACTCCCCGTCCCGGTCGAGCCCGAGCTCGTAGAAGGGGATCCGGCCGTCGTCGCCACCCATGCGTCCCAGCACCACCCAGCTGTCGAAATCGCGGTTCACCTCCAGCAGGAAGAGGTCGCAGCGGGGCGTCAGGTTGGCGTCGAAGATGCGGTGACCGTCGCCGCTCACTTCGGTGTCGACCGCCCCCAGGTACATCGAGCGGCTCGGATCCACATCGAAGATCTGTCCGGGGCGGGTGAAGAGGACCGGGGCGGCCCGGCGGGCCGGCTCCGCGAGCGCGCTCTCGTAACGCTCGGGGCGGTCGGTCAGCATCAGCAGCGAGCCGGTCAGCGAGGTGACCATGCACGAGCGCCAGGCTTCTTCCGGGGTGAGCTCGACATGGTCGGGATCGTTCCGCCAGATGACGTTGTTGAAGGAATTGTACTGGGCCAGCCCGGCATAGCTGAAGCCGTCCCCCCCGATCCGGCAGCCGTCGATGATCCCGATGAGTTCGGGTCGGATCCCCCAGCACCCCAGCATGAAGCTCTCGGGACCGATCTCTTCGCGCACCGCCAGGGCGAAATCGCGGAAGACCTCGACCCGGTCGAGACCGCGTTCGGCGAAATACTGCGGGGAGCTGTTATAGCCCTCGTAGCGCAGGTGGCGCAGGGCGTCGACCTTGAAGTACCCCCACCCCATCTCCTTCAGTCCTCGGTAGATCGGCCGGACGATCTCGTCGAGGGTGCTCCGGATCGAGGCGTCCATGACGTAGCCCACCCACATGCCGTGGGCGGGCTCGCCGCCGGGACGCTGAACGAACCGCTCGGGATGGGTCTGGACGTAGGCGCGGTCATGGAACGAGGCGTAGGTCCAGATCCCCGGGACCAGCCCCTGGGCGCGGATTCGGGCGGCCAGATCCGTCAGGCCCGAGGGGAACTTCTCGTTGGGTGTCAGCCAGGTCTCGGGCGGCCCCCCCGGATCCCGCTGATAGCCGTCGTCCATCTGGAAATAAGTATAGCCGAAGGGGCGCAGCTCGCGGCCGAACACCTCGGCCGCCCGCCGCAGCGTCGCCTCGTCGATGTCGCGGCCGTAGGCGAACCACGAGCACCATCCCGCCACCGATTCCGGCCAGACGTCGTTCTCCCACGGCCGGAAGAACTCGAGCCCCCGGTGCTGGCCGTACCAGCGCGGGCGGAACCTCAGGGTGATATAGGCTCCCTCGGCCTCGAGGTCGAAGCTGTTGCCGGTCCCCCTCCCCTCCTGCGGCGTGACCGTGACCCGGGTCGGCAGATCGACCGACAGGACCCAGTCGGAACGGCGGTCGTAGACGGCCCGGTTGAGCCGGCTCCGGCTCGGTCCTGAAGCGTGGCGGACTATATCCAGACCGGTTCTACGGCGATCGACTTCGCAGCCGAACGATTCGGGCCCCGCCGAAACCTCACCGTGCAGGGTGAACGGTGAGCGCAGATCATCGGCCTGGAGCCTGATCGCCTGGGTGACGGGACCGGTCTCGGAGATCACCTCGGTGAGGAGGACCTCGGCCGCGGACGTGACCGAACCGGAAAAGATGACGGCGCCGTCGTACTCCAGAGTGAGACGGCCGTCGGAAAAGGAGACCCGGGCCGGAGCCGCGGGAGGTCCACCGTCGGATGATCGCTGTTCGGCAGCGCACCCGCTCAGCATCAGGAGCATCGCCAGGAGCGGGATCTTCACCAGCACTGGGGGGGATGGTCGGGGCATGGTTCTCTCCCGGTTCGGGGCGGCTGACCGGTCCGCTTCTCTCCCCGTCATAATGCCAGCGGAGCGGAGCGGATGAAAGACCGGAGACGACGTAAATACCGCTGTACCCTGACAACCGGTTGCATGATGTACCGGTTCGCGACCAGGAAGGTATCGGATATCACCGCGGATGATCAGCTGAACATCAGGGGTGTGACGACCGTGACGGGCGAACGGATCATGTTCAGCCCGATCGAGATGGAGAGACGAAGCCTGGCGCTGGTCAGGAACGATACCCTCTACGCCCATGTGAACTGGCGTGGGTGGAGCCTCCCGCTGGCCCGGATCGACTCCCTGCATATCCGGATGCCGGACCGGCCCAACTCGGCCGCCCTGACTGTCGTCACAGTGGCCGCTGCCTTGTACGCCGCGGTCCTGATCTACCCGGAAACGGCTTTCGTCGGGTGTGATCCGAAGGGCCGGCGGCCGCCGCCGTTGCAGCCCTGACCGGGATCTCCGGTCGGATCAGAGGATAAGACCGGCTGCCAGGTAGAGCACGACCGTGGCGGCGCCGGCGACCAGAGCGTAGGGGAGCTGGGTGCGCACGTGATCGATATGATCGGTGGCCGAGGCCATCGAGGAGATGATGGTGGTATCGGAGATCGGCGAGCAGTGATCGCCGAACACCCCACCGCCCAGGACCGCCGCCAGAGCCAGGCCCGGATGCAGCCCGATGATATCGATCATGGGAACCGCGATGGGGATCATTATCGCGAAGGTGCCCCAGGAGGTCCCGGTGGAGAAAGCGATGAAACCCGCAACGGTGAAGAGAACGGCCGGCAGGACGACCGCCGGCAGGGCGGCATCGGCCACCCGGGCTACGAAGGGACCGGTGCCGAGGGCGTCGCAGGCGTCGCCGATGGCGAAGGCGCACACCATCAGGGCGGCCAGAGGGATGAGGCCGCCGATTCCTTTCATGACCAGATCCACGATCTCGCGAAGGGTCATGAGACCCTGCATCCGGTAGGCGACCCCGGCGGTGAGGATGGCCGCGATCACCGACCATAGCACCGAGACCGAACCCGAGCCCTGCATCAGGTTCCCCCGCCCCGTGATCAGCAGTACGACCGGCATCGTCACCACCATAACCGTCACCGGAAGCATCTCCTCCTCGTTGAGCTCTTGGGGGCG
>CAYSYY010000005.1:0-10140 GCA_964435265.1 uncultured Gemmatimonadota bacterium | reverse complement strand
AGGCCCGGTCCGGCCTCCATCATGACCACCTCATCGGACACCAGCGGCTCGGCCCCGTCACGCAGCAGCTTCCCCTCCTCCCGCACCCGCCGCTCGGCCTCGACCATCGGGCCGAAGTCCCGGCCGGTCAGGACGACCGCCAGGACCATACCGAGGGCCAGGAGCGCGTAGAAGTTGAGGGGAATGGAAGCGACGAAGACGCGCACCGGATCGCTCACGCCCTGGGTGACCAGCAACCCAAGGACGAAGGCGCCCCAGGCGTTGAGCGGGATGATGATGCATTTGGGCGCCGAGGTGGAATCGAGGATGTAGCTCAGTTTCTCGCGTGAGATCCTGAGCTCATCGAAGATCGGCCGAGAGACCGCCCCCGAGACCAGTACGCAGATGCTCGACTCGATGAAGATCACGAGCCCGAGGACCCAGGCCAGCAGACCGGCCGCGCGGCGCGTGCGCACCACCCCCCGACCCGTGATCCAGTTCACGAATCCCTGCATGCCCCCCGAACGCTGGGTGAGAGTGATGACGGCGCCGATCAGGGCACTGAAGAGGATCACCCGGGTGTTGTCGGGATCGGTGAAGACGGCTATCAGCCCGTCCACCGTCGTCACCGCGCCCCGTACCGGGTTCCACCCGTCGATGATCGTCCAGGCCAGCCAGATGCCCACCAGCAGGGAGACGTATACCTGCTTTGTGCGCACGGCGAGGATGATGGCCAGGAGGGGGGGGAGAATCGAGAGCCAGCCGTAGGTATCCATAGCGTGCGATGGAGGTGTTCCCGTCCGGGGTTCGTGGCTGGGCCACTATATATCACTCCGCCGGGGGAGAGTCAATCAGACGGGGGGTTCCTCCAGGGGAACGGGATGCCGGGGGGTCAGCGGAGCCCGGCGTACCAGGGCGAGCCCGGCCAGGATGACGATCCCCCCGGCCAGAACCCGCCAGGTGATCGCTTCCTCCAGCAGCAGCCGGCCGAGCATGACGGCGATGATGGGATTGAGGTAGGTGAAGGTGCCGGCCTTGGCGGGAGCCATGTGAGTCACCAGATAGATATAGGCGGAATACGCGATCACACTCCCGAAGATGACGAGATAGCCCAGCGCCAGCCAGGCCCGGGGCGAGGCGTGCGGCACCCCCCCGCCCCGTACCATCAAATCGAGGGTCAGAAGGAAGACGCCGCCGGCCAGGGAGTGCACGGCACTCGACACCAGCGGCTCGACTCCGGCGAGGGTGCGTTTGGCCAGCACGCTCCCCCCCGACCAGGCGTTCCCACCCACCATGATAACCGCCACGGCGATGAAGGGAGCGGTTCCCCCGGTGCGGGACCAGCCCGGATCGACCAGGACGGCCACTCCGGCCAGACCGATCAGCAGTCCGGAAAGGATGGTGAAGTTGAGCCGGTCTCCCCGGGCCCCGAGGGCGCCGTAGAGGGCCATCAGGAGCGGGCTGATGCAGGCCAGCAGCGCCGCGAGCCCCGACTCGAGGTACTGTTCGGCCCAGAACATCCCGCCAAGCGCAATTCCGAGGATGAGCACGCCGGTGAGCAGCAGCCACCCCCAGGTGGCGGCTCTGCGGGGCAGACGGTGCCCCCTCGCCAGAGCGATCACCAGGATGAGCACCCCGGCGAGGACGAGGCGGATCCCGGCCATCCAGAAGGGAGGCATCTCCTGCACACCGACCCGGATCGCCAGGTAGGTGGAACCCCAGACGACGCTGACGATCGCATAGGCGATCCAGACCCGTGCCCCGTATCGTTCCTCGGTCATCCAGTACCCTACGAGTCGACTGACGGGCAGCGGGAGGGAGCGGTGCTCACCACCGCCACAGGTAGCTGGCCTTGAAGAAGACCCCCCGGCGCAGTTCCGTCAGCGTGCCCCGGCCGGGCACGAACTCGTTCGTGCCCCATGCCCCCCGATCGTAGATAGAACCATAGCCCAGGTGCATGACAGTGCCGGGAATCAGGGTGAAGGAGGCCAGGAAATCGGTCAGCAGCCGGCGCCGGCTGCTGTCGTACTGGGTGAAACCGCGCACGAAGAAGTAACGGTTGAACTGATAGGTCGTGCGGCTGATCAGGATATTCACTTCGTAGACCCGGGCCCCGGTGTCGGCGCGGCGGAAATGCTGGTGCAAGACACTGAGGTACTGACTGAATCGCGCGCTCGGCTGCAGCAGGCAACCCATCCCGGCCGAGCGGGACCTGCCGGGATAGGCTGGTTCGGCCCAGTAGTAGATCCGGTCCGAGAAGGCGACGTTGCCGCCAATACTGAGCCAGCGCCGGAGCTGCACCTCGCCGCCGAAGGCCAGTTTATCCTGGTCGAAAGCCCTGCCCTGCCACCATTCCCGGTTGAAGAAGTACTCGCAGCGGAAGTTACCCTGGCGGGTGGTGGAGGCCGACAGGGCCAGGTTGTAGTATTCGTCGGTCTTCCCGGTCCGGCGATCGTAGGTACGGGAGAAGACCACCTCGGGACTCCAGCGCAGGAGCCAGGGCAGGCGCTCGTTCTCGGGATAGAAGGTGGGGCTGAGGAAGATCCAGCCGTTATCTATGCCGGTGCGGTTCAGGAAGGCCGCATCCATGGCGAAACTGCGGTCGTAGTGTTCGAAGGCGGCCGCCGCGGCAAACGAGCGGCTGCCGTAGGTGTAGGTAGTGTGCACCGAGGTCCCGTGGACCGCCGCCGAACTGTCGGTTGCGGTGGCGCTCCCCAGCAGGCCGAGGGTGACGCTGTGCCTCTCCCCGAACCTGAGTCGGGTGTCGGCGCCCGCGACCCGGTTCTCCCGATCGGCGAAAGTGCGGGCGGAGTAGAGTGTGCCGATGTAGTCATCCCGCCCCAGGCTGTACTTGCCGCGCCCCACCAGGAACTGCGCCCGCTCACCCTCGTGCGGATTCGTCCCGTCCTCCCAGGCATAACCGGGGAACTCATCGCCGGCCGCGAGCAGACCGAAAGCGGCCTGGCCGATCGTGCCGGTGAGTTTCCCGCCCCAGTGCGGATCCACGATGTTCCGGGTATGCAGCGCTGTCCCCATATAGCCGTGACTGATGATGGCGAAATCGAATATATCGACCCCCTCCATGAAGAAGGGGCGTTTCTCCTCGTAGAAGACGGGATAACGCTGATTCACCTCGGCCTGGAAGGCATCGCTCTCGACCTGGCTGAAGTCGGGATTCCAGGTCGCCTCGGCCGTGATCGCCGAGGTGAGGCCGTACTTGAGCCCGGCTCCGAGGTCGCTGGACGCATCCCGTCCCGCCCAGGTCGCTTCCGATTCGCGCAGCCGGCTAGAGCCATAGGTGAAACTGGGCAGGAGCTCGAGGACGAGGGGGGAGCGCAGCTCGTCAAAGAAGAGGGGGGCGTGGGTGTTGAAGATGCTCACTCCGGCCGGGATCTCGGGCCACGATCCACTCACCCCCAGGCGGCTGATCCGGCGCCAGAAGAGGATGCGCATGCGCACCTCCCGGCCGCTGCGGAAACGGATGCTGCGCAGCGGGATCCTCATCTCGATCTCGTATCCGCTTCCGGTCACCCGCCCCGCGCTCTCCCAGACGAAATCGGGGGCCAGGTCCTCGCCGCTCACGTTCGAGGTGAGGATATCGCCCTGGATCCCGCTCGGATTCACGAAGAGGTCGTACGAGGTCTGCCGGGTACCCAGGGCATCGAGCGAGATCCCGACCCAGTCGTCGGCGAAGATGTTGTCGCGCTGGGTGATCGAGGTCTTGATCAGATGCGGCTCGGTATCATGACAGCGGAAGGCGATGTAGATGCTCTCGTCATCGTTGGCCACCCAGACCTCGGTGCGCTGGGGCAGCAGGTCGCCGCGGGTGGGATTGTAGGTGATGAAGGGTTCGGCTATCGGTGCCGAATTCCAGACCGCATCGTCGAGCACGCCGTCAATGACCGGGGCGACCTCGACCCGGACCGGCCGGACGTCCGCCCGGGGATCGCGGTCGGCCGGGCCGTCCGCCTGGGCCGTGAGCGAAACCGCCGGAGTGGCGAGGGAAAAAGAGACAAAGACACAGAGTATGGAGACGTGGCGCACGGATTCCTCCTCGACGGAGCGGAGGCACCGCAGGGGTGCAGCCGTACCACTCCGACCTCACAGGTGCCGCAGAGAGGGATATCGGCCGGATTCTCTCTTCCTATACCCGCGCCGAGAGAAAAAAGTTGTCTCGATCCGACATGTGACGACGGACCGGTTGATCGGGGGCGTCAGGCAGCAACGGCACCTTGATCCCGACACGATCCTCGATGGAAAGGAGAGCGATCCTGACCGATCCCCGGCGGCCGGATATCCTGCCGGCGTGAGCTGGTACGTTCCGCTGTATCCATCCGCTGAATGAAATGAAACTTGACGGGATCATCGGCGTATATACTTTGTAAAACAAAGCTCACGGAAATACAAATCATTTTGAAAATTCAAATCAGCAGACCGGAAAGCGCAGAAAGAAGACCGCTCAAAGAGGAATCAAACCATGCTTCAGATCTTCTCGGTATCAGAGATCGAAAAGAAGGCCTTCCGGGCCACCTTCCAGGACGGCATCTGGGACATCTACCTCGGATCCATGCTCTTCCTCCTCGGAAGCGGGGCGGTTCTCGAGGAACTCGGTCTCAGCGTCAGGCGCGATTTGATCATCGGCCTGGTCGTCATCGCGGCCGCTCTGGTCGCCGGATTCATCCTGGCCAAACGCTTCATCACGATACCCCGGCTGGGACGGGCGACATTCGGCGAGGAGCGGAAGAAGAAGCTCCGCAAGACCCGGCTGATGCTGGGTATATCGGTACTCCTCGGCCTGGCGCTGTTCATCTTCGCCATTATCTTCAGGGGGAGCGGTTCGGAGTTCGCCGCCCTGTTGCCGCTCATCCTCTTCAGCGCCAACTGCCTGGTCGTCTTCAGCCTCGGCGCATATTTTCTCGACTGGGAGCGGGCCTACCTCTACGCCTGGTTCTTCGCCCTCTCGCTGCCGCTGGCGATCCTGCTGCACGAGCATACGGCTCATGCCTTCACGATCGTCTTCGGATTCTTCGGCGGAATCATGATCATCATCGGGACGGTCCTGCTGGTCCGGTTCCTGCGCCGCTACCCCGCCCCGACCGCCACCTCCGGAGGGAACCAGGCATGAACCCGGCCCCGGCGGGGCCGGAGGAGCGCCACCCCCTGGCCGATCTCGACCGCATCGTGCACTCGCCGGCGCGGCTCATGATCGTCACATCGCTCTACACCCTCGAGAGCGCCGATTTCATCTTCCTGATGAACCTGACCGAGCTGACCTGGGGCAATCTCTCCTCGCACCTGAGCGTGCTCGAGGAGGCCGGTTACGTCGCGATCGAGAAGAAGTTCGTGGGCAAGCGGGGCACGACCATGGTCAGCCTGACTCCGGCGGGCCGGACGGCCTTCCAGGAGTACCGCGATCAGCTGCGTAGAGTGTTCGAGGAGATGCCGGAATAGGCCGGATCGGGATCGACCGGGCCGGGAAGAACCTCAACCACCCGCCGGGATCCCCAGACGGATGAAGATCCCCCGGGTCGCGAGCCGCAGGCCGAGACCGACGATGAATTCCGGACCGCGGTAGCAGAGGGCGGCTTCTATATCCAGCAGCAGCCGCTTCTTCACCCGATCGGCGACGTAGTAGCGGAGATGCCCCTCCGGACGGTTCTCGTCCTCATAGAGCCGGTAGCGCCGCCCGTAGAGGATGCCCGCGCCCACATAGGCCGTGAACTCGCTGTACCCCAGATAGCGCGAAACCCCCCCGTGAATCCCTATCAGCCGCTCGCGGGTATGGCCGAGGAAGGTGCTGTGCATGACATTCTCGGCGGTGGCGCTGTGGAAATCAACCTTCTCCGCCCCGGGCTTCTCAACCGGGAAAATGAATCCGTACGACATTCCCTGATCGGCCCAGCTGGTCAACGCGATCCCGCCGTGTCCCGAGAGATCGTATTCGCCGGCGATATCGACGGCCGTCTGTACCGCCGCAACGGTCCCGGGCAGCTCCAGCCCGAGTACGACCGGAATGATCCGGAGCACTGCGGCTGTTCTCGTCATCTTCTCCCTGCCCCGTCCGGGATGAGCCGCCCCCCGGGATCGGCCTCTGACATCTGGACGTGCCGGGAGAATGGCGGGTTTACCGCTCCCGATGCAACCCGGCAGAAGCGATCTCGTATATATGATTGAAACATATGGGAATCACGAACCAGGAGGATCCTGTGGGGGGCGAAACGCTGAAGAAGGGGAGTGCCGAGCTGCTCATCCTCACCATGCTGCAGGAGGGCACCCGGCACGGGTACGAGATCGGGAAGCTGATCGAGCTGCGCTCCGACCGACGCATCCAGTTCCACATCTCGTCCCTCTATCCGATCCTCGTTCGCATGCAGAAGCGCGGGTGGATCAACGGTCGCTGGGTCGAGAAAGAGGGACAGCGCCGCCGGCGCTACTACCACCTCACGCTGAAGGGTGAGCAGGCGCTCGCCGCCCAGCGCCGGGAGTGGGAGGAGTTCAGTCTGGCGGTCAACGACGTGATAGGACTCGACCATGCCTGACTGGAATGAGCTCATCAGGAAGAACCTGCCGCTGGAAGCGCTGCGCCACACCCGGCGGGAGGAGATCATCACCGAACTGGTCAGCCAGCTCGAGGAGAGCTGGGAGGAGGCGCGGAGGCGCGGGCTCACCGAAGCCGAGGCCGAACAGGAGGTCCTGCGCCGACTGGGGGATTGGGACAGCCTGCGCTCCCGGCTCGACAGTCTCGAGCTCGACACCCGGCGATCCCCGGCCGAGCAGTGGCTCGATACCACCGAGTCGGCGCTGAAACAGCGCGGCGGCCTGTCAACGGTCGTGGCCGATATCGGACGCGATATCGGATACACCCTGCGCACGTTGCGCCGCTCCCCCGGTTTCGTGTTCGTCGCGGTCGTATCCCTCGCCCTCGGGATCGGCGTCAACGCGGCCATCTACAGCCTCTTCCAGGCCGTGTTCCTGCGTTCCCTGCCGGTGCAGGCTCCCGAGGAACTCGTGGAGATCTACTGGAGCGAGGGGGATTTCACCTACGGTCCTTTCTCCTATCCCGACTACCTCGACCTGCGCCGCATGACGGCCGACGTCTTCAGCGACCTGGTGGCCTACGACATCTCCATCGGAGTCCTGGATCAAGACGGCCGGAGCGAGTACATCTACGGCGAGGCGGTCACCGCCAACTACTTCTCGACCTTCGGCATCGTTCCCGAGCTCGGCCGCCTCTTCATCGACGGCTCCGACGACGCCGCGGGTTCGCAGCCGACGGTGGTGCTCGGTTATGAGACCTGGCAGGAGCGCTACGGCGGCGATCCGGCCGTCATCGGCCGGACCATGCGCATCAACGGCGTGCCGTACTCCATCATCGGCGTGGTCCCCCGGCACTTCACCGGCATGCTGCCGATGACCGCCGAGGTGTGGGTACCGCTGGTGCACGATCCGCTTCTCGGCGGCGGGCTCGCCAATCTGATGAACCGCGAGGCCCAGTTCCTCTTCAGCGTCAAGGGACGGCGGCGTCCAGATGTTGGATTGGCCGAGGCCGTGGCGGCCGTCGAGGCGGCCCTGCCCGCGATGCAGGAACTGCATGCCGGGGACTACCGCTTCACCGCCCTGCCCGTCGAGGACATCGGAGTGCACGGCATGATCGACACCCCCGTACGCCTGCTGCTCACTTTCCTGATGGTCATGGTCGGGCTGGCCCTGCTCATCGCCTGCACCAACCTGGCGGGGATGCTGCTGGCCCGGGCCACCTCGCGGCGGCGCGAGATCGCCGTGCGGCTGGCCATCGGCTCGAGCCGCTGGCGATTGGTGCGCCAGCTCCTGACCGAAAGCCTGATGCTCTCCCTGACCGGGGGGGTGGCGGGGCTGGCTGTCGCCTGGTGGCTGCAGCGCGTGCTGATGGCCGTTCAACCGCCTTTCCCCATCCCCCTCACCCTGAACCTCGGCCTGAACGGCGGGATCATCATCTTCACGGGGATGGTAGCTCTGGCCACCGGGATCATCTTCGGTCTGCTTCCGGCGGCCCAGTCGGTCCGGACCGATCTCGTCGGCGCCCTCAAGAGCCGTGAGGGAAGTGTCGGCCGCCGCCCCCGCTCCCGCCTGCGCCGGATCCTGGTCATCGGGCAGGTGACGGTGTCAACCGTCCTGCTCGTGTGCACCGGTCTCTTCGTGCGCAGCCTGGCCCGGGCCGACGGCACCGATCCGGGCTTCGAGCTGCGCCGGGGGCTGGTGGCCGTGTTCGAAACGAACGTGAAACATCTCGAGCCCGAACAGAGCCGGGAGTTCTACCGCCAGATGCGCGACCGGATCGCCGCCCTGCCCGGGGTCGAAGCGACCGCGCTCATCAGCTCCCTCCCCCTCGGTCCCGGGATCACCGTCTCGAACGCCATCGACGCCGACAGCGATGCCGAGGACCCTACCCGGGCCGCGGTGGATATCGCCCGGATCGGCGAAGGCTACTTCGCAACCATGGGCATTCCCTTGCTGGCCGGCCGCAACTTCTCCCCGGTCGATGCCGAGGGCACCCAGCCGGTCATCATCATCAACGAGGCTCTGGCCCGTTCCCTCTGGGATGAGGAGCGCCCGATCGGCCGGCATCTGCGGATCGGATTCCTGGGCGACACGGTCTGGGAAATCGTCGGGATCGCCCGGAACGGCAAGTACCGCACCCTCGGCGAACCGGCCCGGGGATTCGCCTACCTGCCTTTCGAACAGAGCTTCACCAGCCGGATGAGCATCGTGGCCCGCACCTCGGTCGAACCGGCCTCGCTCATTGCGCTCGTGCACGAGGTCGCCCGGGAGCTCGATCCGGGGATACCGGTCTTCGAAGCCAAGACGATCCGGGAGCACCTGCAGATCATGCTCTTCGTACCCCGCCTGCTCGCATTCCTGTTGGGCGGGCTCGGTCTGCTGGCGCTGCTGCTCGGAGTGATCGGTCTCTACGGTACGATCTCGTACGATGTGGCCCGCCGCATGCACGAGGTCGGCGTGCGCATGGCGCTGGGCGCCGGGCGACGGGATGTTCTGCGCACCGTCATCGTCGAGGGGATCCGCATGGTCGCGATCGGTCTCGGACTGGGTCTGGCGGCCGCTTTCGCGCTGGGCGGAGCGCTCGCCGGTCTGCTGATCGGAGTGAGTCCGTCGGATCCGGCAACCTACGTGTTCATCGCCGTCATCTTCTCCGGCGTGGCCCTCGCGGCCACCTGGGGACCGGCCCGCCGGGCCTCGACGGCCGATCCGGTGGCCCTGCTCCGGTACGAGTGATTCCAGCGCCGATGCCGGAACGACAGGTTTCCAGTGTGGCACCCCGGAGAACTGGATATACCCGATCCGGGCATGGTATTCTGACGATCGCATCAGCGACCTCCAACCGGATCCGAGATCACCGCCCGGCCGTTCCTGATGCATACTCCGCCAGGTTCAGAAGATCTCCGTGAAAGGGAGCGATCCCATGACTGACAGCATCTACAAGGTCATCGAGCTGGTCGGTTCGAGCCCGGAATCGTGGGAGAAGGCCGTTCAGGCCGCCATCGCCACGGCCTCGAAGTCGATCCGCGACATGCGTATCGCCGAAGTAGGCGAACTCGACGTGCAGCTCGAAGACGGCAGGATCAAGAGCTACCGCGCCAAGGTGAAGGTTTCCTTCAAGTATCACACCGAAGACTAACGCCCCGTCACGCAGCAACTGTGGCCTTCGAGCGACGCCGCATCCCGACCGGAGGATAACCTCATGCTCGGAGCCAGGCTCGTCCTCATCCTGCTGCCCGTCCTGATCATCGGGCTCGCCGTCCTGCTCTATTTCCTCACCCGCGAGCGAAAGGAGTGAGGCGGGCGCGATGAACACCTACGAGGAGCTGGCCGATCCGCTGGCGCTGGCGATCTTCCTGCTCACCCTCTCGCTGCCGATCCTCATCGGCATCCTCACCCTGCACCGCACCCGCAGCCAGTCCGACTTCCTCATCGGCGGCCGGGCCATGGACAGGATCGTGGTGGCCCTCTCGGCGGTCTCCTCGGGGCGGTCATCCTGGCTGGTGCTGGGAGTGAGCGGGATGGCCTATGTCTCGGGGGTCGGGGCGGTGTGGGCGGTGACCGGGTACATCCTGGCCGAACTCTTCCAGTTCATCTGGATCGGCCGGCCCCTGCGCACCGAATCGG
>CAYSYY010000004.1:0-25544 GCA_964435265.1 uncultured Gemmatimonadota bacterium | reverse complement strand
GACCACGTACCGCAGCCCCTGGTGGATCAGCTCGCCGTCGGCGGGCGCATGATCATCCCGGTCGGCTCGTACTACCAGGAACTGATGCTGCTGACCAAGGATCCCGAGGGCAACATCACCCGGGAGGGCGGGATCTCGGTCCGGTTCGTGCCCATGACCGGCGAGGCGGAGAATCCCTCGCCACCCCCGCCGCAGTAAGGTACTATCCTCCCCGAACGCCGCTCCGGAGCGTTGTGCCGGATCGCTGACCCGGCCCCCGCTGCACCGGTTGAGTGTGCCGGTCTGTTTCGCCGGATCGCTGCTCTGACCCATTACCGATCCTTTCCCGGGCAGGAGAGTCGAGATGAGCTCCCGTACCGCGTCCCTTATCGCCGGTCTGCTGCTGGTCATCGCGGCGGGCGTCTTAATCGTAATGCTGCGGTCTCCGGCGGGTCCCGATACCGCCGCCGGGCCGCCGGCGCCGGTGAAGGAAGCGATCATCCCCCCCGGTTCCAGCCCGCCGCTCGCTCCCTACTCGCCGGCCGTGAAGATCGGCGACCTGCTCTACCTCTCGGGTCAGCTCGGACGCGACCCGGCCACCGGCGCGCTGGTCGAAGGGGGGACCGTTCCGCAGGCCCGCCAGGCGATGGAGAACCTGCGGGTGCTGCTCGCCGCCGCCGGCCTGGATTTCTCGCACGTGGTCAGGGCCACCGTCTACCTGGCCGACCTGGATGAGTACGCCGCTTTCAACGAGGAGTACGGAAAGTACTTCGGCGACGTGCCGCCGGCCCGGGTCTGCGTCCAGGTGGCCCGGATCCCGCTCGACGCCCGGGTGGAGATCTCGATGATCGCGGTCGGAACCGGGGCGCAGCGGTGACTCCTGCGCCGTGAAGCGCCGCTTCCGGATCGGCCCCGGTGCGCTGGTGGCGGCGGCCTTCGTCGGTCCCGGTACGGTCACGACCTGTTCGCTGGCCGGCGCCCGGGCCGGCCCCACCCTGCTGTGGGCCCTCACCTTCTCGATCATCGCCACCCTGGTGCTGCAGGAGATGAGCCTGCGGTTGGGCGTGGTGGGCCGGCGGGGGCTGGCCGAGGCCATCCGGGATGATACCTCTTCGCCCCTGGCCGGGCGGGCGGCCGGAGTGCTCGTCCTCGTCGCGGTGACCTTCGGCTGCGCGGCCTACGAGACCGGCAACCTGCTCGGAGCGGCCCTGGGACTGCAGACCCTCCTGCCGCTCTCCCCCCGCCTCCTGGTCCTGGGGCTGGGGGCGGTGGCGGCCGCACTCCTGCTCTCGGGCTCGTACCGGGTGCTGGAAGGGCTCCTGGTGGCCACCGTGCTGATCATGAGCCTGGCCTTCGTGGCCACCCTCGCCAGCACCGGCTTCCGGGCCGCAGCGGCGCTGCGCGGGGCACTCGTGCCCACCCTGGCCGGGGGGGGTGACAGCTACCTGGTGATCGCGCTCGTGGGCACCACCGTGGTGCCGTACAACCTCTTCCTGCACGCCGCGGCGGTGCGCGAGCGCTTCGGCTCCAACGAGCTGGCCGGCGCCCGGACCGATGCCGCCGTGAGCATCGTGCTGGGAGGGCTCATCTCGGGTGCGATCGTTCTGACCGCCGCCGGGGCGTTCTGGACCGGGCCCGGAAGCGGCGCCGGCTTCTCAAACGCCGCCGACATGGCGGCCCAGCTCGAACCGCTCCTGGGGCGCTCGGCCACCGTCTTCTTCTCGATCGGCCTGCTGGCCGCCGGCGTCTCCTCGGGCCTGACAGCGCCGATGGCGGCGGCCTGGGCCACGGCCGGGATCGCGGGGTGGGAGCCGACCCTGCGGGCCCGCCGCCCCAAAGCGGTCGCCCTGGCGGTGGTGGCGACCGGGATCGTCTTCGGCACGGCCGGGATCCAGCCCGTCCCCGCCATCCTGGTGGCCCAGGCCGCCAACGGCATCCTCCTCCCCGTGGTGGCCGTCTTCCTGCTTCGGGCCGCCAACGACCGTGCCGCCCTGGGCGGGCACGTCAACACCAGGGCGGCCAATGTCCTCGGCGCCCTCGTGGTCGCGGTGGCGGCCGGTCTCGGGCTATGGGCGCTGGTGCGTCTGGCGGGGCTGGTCTGACGGGTGGATGTTGCGGAGCTGGCGTAAGAGGGCGGAGAATCCTAGATTGCGACCGGCGGACAACCCTATCCCCTGATGAGAGCGCACCCATGACCACCCGTAGCCCCAATCGCAGACAGCGCCTGATCTCACAGACCATCCTGATCGCGGCGGCGATCGTGCTGGTCGCGGTCCTCTATACGCTGCATCGTTTTCTGGTGGCCGCCACCGAGATCTACCCCTGGTGGGTGGAACTGCTCTTCGCCGCCACCGTCGTCTCGCTCTTCATCACCCTGCGTCTCTCCCTGACGACGCGACGGGAATCGCGCGAGAAGGACCTCCTCTTCGAGATCGGACGCCGCATCTCCGCCACCCTGGATCGTGACGAGGTCCTGAACCTGATCCTCGACGGGCTCCAGGAAGTGGTGGGGTACGACGCGGCGGCGATCTTCCTGGTCGATTTCGAATCGGGCGAGCTCGAATATCACCTCATGCGCGGGTACGAGGAGCGCTACCTGAACCGCATCCGGGTCAAGATCGGGCAGGGGCTGGTGGGTTTCGCGGCGCAGAACGACGAGCCGGTGATCGTGGACGACGTGCTGGAGAACCCTCACTACATCAACGCCCGGCCCCGGACCCGGAGCGAGATGTGCGTCCCGCTGTCGTGGGCGGGGGAGGTCGTGGCGGTCATCAACCTGGAGTCCGACCGGCGCCGCGCCTACCGCCGCCGCGACCTGCGGCTGCTCCAGGCGTTCGGAGCCCAGGCGGCGGTGTCGATCGAGAACGCGAGCTGCTATCTCGACGCCCAGGAACGGCGCAATCTGGAACAGGAGCTGAAGATCGCCGGCGAGATCCAGCGGGCGCTCCTGCCCGCCTCGCCCCCCGAGGTCGCGGGGCTGGACGTGGCCACCTTCTTCCGTCCCTCGCGCAGCGTGGGGGGGGATCTCTACGACCTGGTGCCGCTGGGCGAGGGCCGCCTGGGGGTGGCCGTGGGGGACATCTCGGGCAAGGGCACCCCGGCCGCCATCCTCATGGCGAGCCTCTACGCCTCGTTCCGTTCGCTCACCCGCAAGGGTCTCTTCCTGCCCGAGATCATGCACCAGCTCAACAACCTGCTCTGCGAGAACTTCGGGCTGGGCCGTTTCGCGACCTTCTTCTACGGGGTCATCGATACCGGGGAGAGGATGATCTACTACTCCAACGCCGGGCACTTCGCGCCCCTGCTCATCAAGGCGGGGGAGGAACCGGAGAGCCTGAGCGACGGGGGCATCGTGCTCGGGTACATCCGGGATTCCGAGTACCTCGAGAACCGCCGCCGGCTCGATCCCGGCGATATCGTGCTGCTCTATACCGACGGGGTCATCGAGGCGGAGGGACCGGAGGGCGAGATGTTCGGCGAGGAGCGGCTCGTCGAGATCGCCGCCACCCTCATCGGCCGCAGCGCCGGGGAGGTTCTGGGAGGGGTGCGCAGTGCCGTCATGAACCACTGCAGCGATTGCGAGCAGGCCGACGACATCACCCTGGTGGTGGTCAAAGTGCTCTGATGATGCGCAATGAGGTTCCCGATGAGAGAGAGGATCTGATATGAGCGAGAGTTTCCCTCCCCGTCCGGAGGGTGTGCCGACCGGGATCGCCAAACCGCGGCTCTACACCCCCGGCCCGACGATCAGCCTGCCCACCGCGCGCCTGGCGGCGCTGGCGGCGGAGTGGCACCACCGGACCCCCTCGTTCGAGGCGGCCTTCGCGGAGACCCGCGAGCGGCTCGGGACGATGATGGGCCTGGCCGGTCCGGTGGCGCTCCTCGCCGCCACCGGCACGGGCGGCATGGAGGCGGCGGTGGTGAACACCATCGGCCCCGGGGAGGAAGCGGTCGTGGTGAACGCCGGCAAGTTCGGGGAGCGGTGGGCGAAGATCCTCGAGGCCTACGGCGCGGTGCCGCGGATCATCGAGGTGCCGTGGGGGGAATCGGCCGGGACGGAACAGGTACGCGAGATGCTCGGCCGTTTCCCGGCCGCCCGGGGGCTGTTCATCCAGGCCAGCGAAACCAGCACGGGTGCGGCCCACGACCTGCCGGGGATGGCTGCGGCGGCCCGCGAGGCCGCGGACTGCCTGCTCATAGCCGACGCCGTCAGCTGGATGGGCGCCGGTCCTCTCGAAGCCGATGCCTGGGGTGTGGATGTGGTGGTGGGCGGATCGCAGAAAGCCTTCATGATGGGTCCCGGACTGACCTGGCTCGGTTTCGGTCCGCGGGCGGTCGAGCGCCAGGAGCGGGGGGGCGGATCGGCCCGGTTCTACTTCGACATGGCCCGGCAGGGCAAGCCGGGGGGGCGCGCCGCCTTCACTCCGGCCATCGATCTGGTCATGGCGCTCGTCACCGCTCTGCGGTTCATCCAGGACGAGATCGGGCAGGAGCGTTTCATCATCAACGCCGGCCGCCAGGCCGCGGCCTTCCGGGCCGCTCTGCCCGAGCTGGGGCTCACCCTGCTGGCCCGGCGCCCCACCCCCTCGCTCACCGCCATCCGGGTACCGGAGGACCTCGACGGTGCCGCCCTGCTCAAACGACTCGAGCGCGCCTACGGGGTGAAGGCGGCCGGGGGCCAGGATCACATGAAGGGGAAGATGCTGCGCTTCGCGCACATGGGGTACTACGACCTCTACGACACCATCGGCTGCGTCTCGGCCCTGGAGCGGGCCCTCGACGACCTGGGCCGGCAGGTCCCGATCGGCGCCGGGGTGGCGGCCGCTCAGCGGGCGGCGCACGCTTTCGATGCCGCCTGGGTCCCCGCCGGATCCGACACCGCCGCGACCGGCTCCTAGGAGCCGGTCGGAGTAAGCCACCGCCTGAGAAGGGTGGGATCGATCGGCTGAGGGCAGGATCGGTCAGCGGTGCGCGGGATCGGGCAATGGGGCTCGGGACCGGGCGATGGGGTGCGGGACCGGGCGATGGGGCGCGGTTCCAGGCAATGGGGCGCGGGGCTGAACGATGGAGCGCGGGAGCGAACGATGGAGCGCGGGTCCAGGCGGCGGAGCCGTCGGGACCGCCCCGGAAACGGGTGATGAGCGATGGAATGTGAACGGATAGTGATCTGCGGACCCATCTCGACCGAAGCCCGAGGGATCCTCGAGACGGCCGGGTACCGGGTGGACGTCTACTCCGACCTCTCGGCGGAAGCCGAAGCGGCGGCGCAGCGGGCGGTGGCCCTGGTGGTGCGCAGCCACTCTCCCGTCACCGCCGAACTCATGGCGCGCTGTCCCGATCTGCGGATTATCGGGCGCCCCGGCTCGGGGACCGAGAAGGTGGACGCCGCCGCCGCCCGGCAGCGGGGCATAGCGGTCGTGAGCACCCCCGGGGTCAACGCCGTGACGGTCGCCGAGCACACCATGGGGCTGCTGCTCGCGCTCTCGCGACGGCTCGTGCCGCTCTCCGCGGGCCTGCGCGCGGGCCGCTGGGAGAAGGCGGAGTATGGGGGGGTCGAACTGGCGGGGCGGACCCTGGCGCTGGTCGGTCTGGGGCGGATCGGCTCGGCGGTGGCTCTGCGCGCCCGCCCCTTCGGCCTCCGGGTGGTGGCGCACGATCCGTACGTGGAAGCGGAGCGGGCGGCGGAGCTGGGCGTGGAGCTGCGGGAACTGGATGAAGCCCTGGGCGGGGCCGATGCGGTGAGCCTGCACACCCCCCTCACCCCCGAAACCGCGGGCCTGCTCGACGCCCGGCGTCTGGCTCTGCTGCGGCCGGGCGCGCTGGTGGTGAACACCGCCCGGGGGGCGCTGCTGGACTCCGCCGCCCTGCTGGCCGCACTGGAAACCGGCCAGGTGGGAGGCGCGGCGCTCGATGTCTTCACCGCCGAGCCGCCCGGCGATGATCCCCTGCTGCGCCACCCGCACGTCATCGCCACCCCGCACGTCGGCGGGATGAGCCCCGAAACGCTGGAGCGGGCGAGCCGGATCATGGCCGGACGGCTGGTCGAGGTCCTGGGGACGGGGCGCGGCGTGCCCGGAGAGACCGGTACCGGGGCGTGAATACCCGGATGGGTATGGAACGGTGTACTGAGTGATGGAACCGAGCGGATTCTTCGCCGCGGGACAGATCCCCCTGCTCCTGGCCCTGGCGGCCGGGGTCCTCGCCCTCGTCGGGTATGCGCGGGCGGCGCTGGCCGAACGACCGGGCGGCGGACGCGACCGTCTCGGCGGTGTCACCGGATCCGGCGGCGTACCGGAGCGCGGCGGTGCAGCGGAGCGCGGCGGTGAGGGTGCCGCCGCCCGCCGGCTCGCGGCCCGCCGGTCCTATACCGCCGCGACGGTGCTGGTGGTGCTCTCCTGGCTCGTCTTCCTGGGGCTCCTGGCGACCCGGAATTTCCGCTCGGTCTACGTGTCGCAGTACACCTCGCTCGACCTGGCCCCGATCTACCTGCTGGCCGCCTCGTGGGCGGGCCGCGCCGGCTCGTTCTTCCTCTGGCTCATTCTGGCCTGGCTGATCGGCCTGGTGCTGCGGCGGGCCGCCGGGGAGCGGGAGGCGGGGGTGATGGCGGCCTACACGCTCATTCCGGTGCTGCTCATCGGCGCCCTGCTCGTCACCGGGCCCTTCCGGCTCTGGCCCGCCGCTCCGGCCGACGGGGTGGGGCTCAATCCCCAGCTCATCGATCCGTGGATGATCATCCACCCCCCGGCCACCTTCCTGGGGTATGTTCTGGCGACCGTGCCCTTCTCCTTCCTGGCCGCGGCCCGCCTCGCGGGCCGGCGAGGAGGAGGCGTCGGGGATGGCGGCGGAGACTGGACCCGGCCGGCATGGCCGTGGGCGATCGCCGGCTTGACCGTGCTCGGCGCCGCCATCGGCATGGGCGGGATGTGGGCGTACACGACCCTGGGGTGGGGGGGCTGGTGGGGCTGGGATCCGGTCGAGAACGCCAGCCTCCTGCCGTGGCTAACCGCCACCGTCCTGCTGCACGGTCTCATCGTCCAGCGGGCCCGCGGGGTCATGGCGCGGACGAGCGCCCGCCATGCCGCCCTGACCTTCGTGCTGGTCATCGCCGCCACCTTCCTGACGCGCAGCGGCCTGCTCCGGGGATCGAGCGTGCACGCCTACGCCGATCCGGGGCTCACCGGGTACCTGGCCGCGTTCCTGGCGGTGGTCGCGGTCACCGCGGTTCTCGTGCTCTCCGGAGGCGGGCGCCAGCCGGCGGGCCGGGGTCTGCCCGAGAACCTGCTGGCGCGGGAGAATCTCTTCTTCTTCACCACCATAGTGCTGGCCGTCATCGCCGCGGTGGTGGCCCTGGCCACCCTCGCCCCGGTGGTGCTCACCCCGGCCGGGGCGACTCCGACCGTACCCGGTCCCGACTTCTACCGGGCCGCCCTCGGGCCCCCGGGGATCTTCCTCGCCCTGCTCATGGGACTCTGCCCGCCGATCGCGGGGTGGGGGAAGGGTCCCGGACGGGCCGGTCTGGGATGGGCCGGGGGTGCGGCGGCGGCGGTGCTCATCGCCGGTCTCGGCGCCGGCCTGCACACCGTACTCGATCTCCTTTTCCTGGCCGCGGCCGGAGCCGCTCTGGGCGGGAACGTGCCGGCCTTCGTCCGGGCCTGGAACGCCGGCGGAGCAGTCGCCTCAGGGGGGCCGATCGCCCACTTCGGGATCGCGCTCATGCTGATCGCGGTCGCAGCCGGGCCGCTCGGGCGGCGGGAGCACCGGGAACTGGCCTACCAGAGCCCGGTCGAGAGCCTGGGTTACGAGCTGACCTTCCGGGGCTGGACCGCGCCTCCCGGTTCTTCGGAACCGACCACGGCGGTGGTGGAGCTCGCCCGAAGCGGCCGACGCTTTGCCGTCTACCCGCAGTACTACACGATCGTGTGGGGACAGCGGCCGATGCTGCGGGCCGAACCGGGCATACACAGAGCTCCCTGGCGGGACGTCTATATCACGCCCGTGGCGTGGACCCCGGCTACCGGTGAGGCCGGGGGAGGGGTGCTGAGCGTGCAGGTGGCGATCCGGCCGCTCATGAACCTGCTCTGGATCGGCATGGTGCTGGCCCTGACCGGAGGGATGCTGGCCGCGGCGGGGCGCCGGCGCCAGTGTCTTGTCGCGTGACCGGGCACGAGGCCCGGACCGTAGCTCCAAGATCGGGGACCGATCACGGGGCGTACCGATCACGGGGCGTCATGATACATTGACTTGCCGTGAGACAATGGCGAGAATACGGAAGATGTTCCAACCGGCCAGCGCGGAGCGGCTCGTTCAGAGCGGAGGGTATCCCGAGTGAAGATTAACGAATCCATCGAGGGCAACGTCGCCGTCATCACGCTGAAGGGGAAGCTGATGGGCGGTCCCGAGATGGCGGATCTCAGCGACCACATCAAGGGACTGATGCACGATGGGGTCAAGCAGGTCGTCTGCGACCTCAGCAAGGTGAAATGGCTCAACTCCTCCGGGCTCGGGGCGCTGATGGGCGCGCTCACCACCCTGCGCAACGAGGGGGGTGACATGAAGCTGGCCCACGCCTCGGACAAGATCCAGAGCCTGCTCATGATCACCAAGCTTATGTCG
Organism: uncultured Gemmatimonadota bacterium; assembly: GCA_964435265.1. Taxonomy (GTDB): domain Bacteria; phylum Blakebacterota; class Blakebacteria; order Blakebacterales; family Blakebacteraceae; genus CAYSYY01. Next base: position 16,952 of record CAYSYY010000004.1, on the reverse strand, counting down.
ATCTTCGACACCCACGAGGATACCGAGAGCGCGATCAAGGCCTTCCAGGGGTCCGGCGAGTAGACGACGGAGTCGGCGATGCGGGCTCCGGCCGCATGCGAGGGGGTCATCGTTCCCGTGGTGACCCCTTTTTCTTCCTCCGGTGAAGTCGACACCGGGGCGCTGCGCGCGCAGCTGAGCTGGCTCTCGGGGCGCGGCCTGGCGGGGGTCGTGGCGCTCGGCTCCACCGGCGAAGCGCCGCTGGTGAGTGGAGAGGAGCGCCGGCTCGTCTACGAGACAGCGGCCGCTGAGCGGTCCGCGGGCGAGGTCTTCATCGCCGGGACCGGGGCCGAGAGCACCGCCGGCGCGATCGAACATGCCCGGCTCGCCGCCGACGCCGGGGCCGACGCCCTGCTCGTCATCACCCCCTCCTGCTACCGGGCGCAACTGAACGACCGCGTCCTCATTACCCACTACACCCGGCTCGCCGACGCCTCGGAGCGGCCGGTCATCCTCTACAACATCCCCCAGAACACCGGAGTCATCATCTCCCCCGAGGCGGTGGCGGAACTCGCCGGGCACGGGAACATCATCGGGATCAAGGACTCCTCGGGGGACCTGCGCACCCTCCAGGTTTACCTCGAACGCACCCCCCCGGAGTTCGGGGTGGTGACCGGCAGCGCCTTCCTGGCCGGACCGGGCGCTCTGGCCGGGGTCTGCGGCGCCATCCTGGCCATGGCCAACGTGGCGCCCGAACTCTGTGCGGCCGCCTTCGCAGCCGGCCGGGCGGGAGAGGTGGAACGGGTGCGGGGCCTGCAGACCGAACTGAATGTCCTGACCCGGACCATCCAGGGTCGTTTCGGCATCCCCGGTCTCAAAGCCGCCGCCACCCTGCTGGGCGGCGCCGGCGGCGAACCCCGGGCACCGCTGCTCGGGCTCGACGACGACGCCCGGGACCAGGTGCGCCGGGCCCTGGAGGAAAGCGGTCTGCTCGGACCGGAGGCGTCCGGCGACTGACCGATGGGCGATCCCGGCCGCCGTCGTCCGTTCCGCCTGCTGAGCCCGCTCCGCTCCCGCCGCCTCCGTTCCCGCCGCCTCCGCTCCCGCCGCCTCCGCTCCCTCCCCCCCACACCCGTGCCGCCCGCGCTCCGGTTCCTCGCCGTGATCGTCGCGACCGGATTGACCGCCTGCGGCGCGGCGCGCTCGGATCCCTCCGGCCGCACCGTCCTGCGCGTGACGACCTGGTCCAGCCAGGAAGAGCTCACCATCATGGAACGCTCGGTCGAGCTCTTCGAGGCGCTTCATCCCGAGGTGGACGTGCGCCACGAGCCGATCACCGTGAACTACAAGGAGAAGATCATGATCGGTCTGGCGGGGGGCTCCCCGCCCGACGTGATGCTCCTGGATTCCGACGACCTGCCGGCCTTCGTGGATCGGGGCCTGCTCATCAACCTGGCTCCCTACGCCCGGCGGGTGGGGCTCGAGCTCGACCTCTTCTACCCCCATGTGCTCGACATCGGCCGTCGCGGCGACGCCCTCTATGCCTGGCCGAAGGATTTCACCCCCATGGTGATCTACTACAACCATGATCTCCTCTCCGCGGCGGGGGTGGCGCCGGAGGGGGTGAACTGGACCTGGGAGGAGTTCCTCGCCGCCGCCCGGGCGGTGACGGTGGATGAGAACGGCGACGGCGAACCCGAGATCTACGGCGCCTACGTGGGCCGCTACTTCTACACCTGGCAGCCGTGGGTCTGGGCCGGCGGCGGCGCGGTCTTCTCACCCGACGGGACCCGGGCGATCGGGTACACCGATTCGCCCGAAACATGCCGGACGATCCGGTTCCTCTCCGACCTGCGCCTGCGCTGGAGTCTGAGCCCCCGCCCCGAGGTCTTCCGCGGCACTTCGGGGATGGTGCAGAACCTCTTCTACATCGGGCGGGTGGCCATGATCGAGAGCGGCCACTGGTGGCTCCCCAAACTGGGCGAGTACGTGCAGCAGGGACGGGTGCGGATCGGGGTGGCGAACATCCCCCACGCGGCGGGGGTGGAGCCGGTCACGGTCATGTACGAGTCGGGGTGGGCGGTGCCGGCGGGGAGCCGGCACCGGCAGTGGGCCGTCCGGCTGGCCGCCTTCCTGGCCGATGAGGAGTGCCAGCGGCTGCGCGGCCGGCTCGGGCTGGCCATCCCCGCCATGGGGCACATCGCCGAGGAGATCGTGCGCGCCGATCCCTGGGGGGTCGGGGACGCCTTCCTGCGGATCGTGCCCACCGCCCGGCCCAGCCGCGGCACCCAGATCGACAACTACCGGGTGGCCGCCCGGGCACTCGAAGAGATCTTCGACCGTATCTACGCCCGCGGCGAGAGCGTCGAAGCGGCCGCTGCTGCCGTGGCCCCCCGGGTCGAGGAGGCCCTGCGGCCGCGGCCCGGCCCGGGGGGGGCGCGCCCGCCGGAAGAGGAGCGATCGCCGGAGCAGGAACGCTCGCCGGAGCAGGAGCGCTCGCCGTGAGGCCGATCCGGCTCCGGATAGCGTCCCGGTACCGCCCGGCCGCCGTCTTCGCGGTGATCCTGCTCCCCCTCCTGGTCGGGCTGGCCGGCTACCGGCCCCTGCTGCGCAACCGGACCATGGCGGCCTCGGAGAGGGTGCGCGCCGAGCGCGCCGCCGGCGTCCTGGCCGCGGTCGAGGCGGTCCGGGAACAGGCGCGCGCCGGGGTGGCGGCGTTCTTCCCCTCCGGCCGCGTGGTCACGGCGGCCGCGGTGCGGCAGCAGCTCGCGGCGCTGGGGTGGGAGCCGGTGCCGGGGATATTCGTACCTGAGGACGGGATGGCGGGGGTGAGCCGGACCTTCCTCGAGGCGGTCGACCGCGAGGGGGTGGTGACGGCCTTCCGGTTCGCGGATCCCGAACCGCGGCTGCTGGTCGGGGTGCGCACCAGCGCCGCCGGAGCCGGCCGGCCCGGCGAGGGCACGACCCCGCTGGTGGTGGCCACCCGGCCGGCCCACGGCCCGATCGCCCGGGCCCTGGGCGGCGACGGGCATACCGGCGCCGGGCTCTACGTCGACGGCCGGCTCCTGATCGTCTCCGCCGGCCCCCTGGGCGGGCTGCTGCCCGGCGAGCTGCCCGAGGAGCTGGTGGTTGAGGTCATCGGGGAGGACCGGCCGCGCCCCTGCCGCACCGGGAGCGGCGACGCCCTGCTCGGCGCCCTGGTGCCGCTCAAGGATTTCGAGGCCTGGGACGTGATCGGCCTGGTGCTGGCGGGCGCGCCGCGCCGCGCCAGGCCGGGGGTGGACGCCTCCCCCGGGCCCGGGCTGACCTTCCTCCTGCTCCTGCTGGCCCTGCTGGGTGCGGCCGCCGTCGCCGCCACCGCCCGTCGGGCGCCGGGGCGGTCGCGCCTGCTCGCGCTCCTCGCGCTCCCGCCCGCCGTCGGGGGGGCGCTGCTCATGCGGGGACACCTGCAGGCGGCCGTCGGACTGGTGCTGGAATCGGGCCCGGAACCGGTCCGCGAGGCCCTGGCGGCCGGCGGGCTGGTCGAGCGGTACACCTTCGGGGCCGACCTGCTCATTCTCGCCGCGCTCGTGCTCGGGGTCTTCTTCACCGCCCTGGTCCTGCTCACGGTCTGGAACCTCGACCATCCCTGCACCCTGCGCGCCACCTTCACCGCCTATGCCTTCCTCTCCCCCGCCGTCATCGGCCTGCTGCTCTTCTTCCTGGGGCCGATGCTCTTCGCCCTCTACATCAGCTTCCACCAGTGGAGCATCGTCGAGCCGACCCGGCCCTTCGTGGGGTTGGCCAACTACGCCGAGCTGGTGGCCGACGCCGATTTCCGGCACGCCCTGGGCACCACCTTCCTCTATACCCTGCACGTGCCGGTCTCGATGGCCCTGGCCCTGGGGCTGGCCCTGCTGCTGAACCGTCCCCGGCGCGGGGTGGGCCTCTTCCGAACCCTCTTCTTCCTGCCCTCGATCACCTCGTTCGTGGCCATCGCGATGGTCTGGGAGTGGATCTACAATCCCGATTTCGGCCTGGCCAATGTCGCCCTGGGGCTCTTCGGATTCCGGGGTTCGGGGTGGCTGACCGATCCGGCCACCGCCCTGCCCGCCCTCATGCTCATGGCGATCTGGATCGGCCTGGGGTACCAGATGGTCATCTTCCTGGCCGGCCTGCAGGGGATCCCCCACACCCTGTATGAAGCGGCCATCATCGACGGGGCGGGGCCGGTGCGCCGGTTCTTCCGGATCACCCTGCCCCTGCTCAAGCCCACCGTCTTCTTCGTGCTGGTCACGAGCCTGATCGGCTCCTTCCAGGTCTTCACCCAGATCTACATCATGACCGACGGGGGGCCGGTCCGGGCCACCGACGTGGTGGTCTACCATATCTATTCCGCGGCCTGGGACGAGTTCCGGATGGGGAGCGCCTCGGCCATGTCGTGGGTGCTGTTCGTGATCATCATGCTGCTGACCCTGCTGCAGTTCCGCCTGGCCGGCCGGGAGACCTCGTATGTCTGACGAACACCGTCACCCGGATCCCGCGGCGGTCCCGGCGGCGGCCTCCCCCGGCCGCGGGTCGATCCGTTCGGGGCGCCTGCCCGGACGCCGGGGCGGGAGAACCGGGCGCTCGGGCCGCTCCCGGGAGACCGGGGTGCAGCTCGGTGCAGTGCGCGGCCGCTCCGCCCGTCTGACCGACGCCCTGACCTGTGCCGTGCTCATCCTCGGCGGCCTGACCATGCTGGCCCCCTTTCTCTGGATGGTCTCCACCAGCCTGATGGACGAGTTCGAGGTCTTCAGCTTCCCGCCGCACCTCTTCCCCGAGGTGGTGCGCTGGAGCAACTACCCCGAGGCGCTCACGGCCCTGCCCTTCGGCCGGTTCTTCCTGAATTCGGCCGTCATGGCCGTCGGCATCGTGGCGGGTCAGCTCTTCATCTGCTCGCTGGCCGGATACGCTTTCGCCCGCCTGCGCTTCCCCGGCCGGGACCGTCTCTTCGTGCTCTTCCTGGCCAACCTGATGGTGCCGGTGATCGTGCTCGTCATCCCGCGGTTTCTGCTGGTGAGCATGGCGGGGGGGGTGGACACCTACGGGGGTCTGATCGTGCCCGAGCTGGTGAGCGTGTACGGGATATTCCTGATGCGGCAGTTCTTCCTGACCCTGCCGCGCGACCTGGAGGACGCGGCGCGCATCGACGGGGCGGGGGAGTTCGCCATCTGGCTGCGGATCGTCCTGCCGCTCTCCAAACCGGCCCTGGCCACCCTCGGAGTCTTCAGCTTCGTGGCCACCTGGCAGAGCTTCCTCTGGCCGCTGATCGTCACCCGCAGCCTGCAGATGCGCCCGATCGAGGTGGGGATAGCCTCGTTCCACGGAGCCTTCGAGACCAACTGGCCCTTCCAGATGGCGGCTGCGGTGACGGCGGTGGTGCCGCTCATCCTGCTCTTCCTCTTCACCCAGCGCTATTTCGTGCGGGGGATCGCCTTGACCGGGATGAAGGGGTGATATTGTAATTACATTTACGTTATTGCATGTAGTATGGTTATTCTAATTGCATTATTCACATATTACGGGTATTCTAGGCTAGGAGCCTGTCGGAGTAACCGGCGAAAGCGAGGTTTGGGCTGGCGCCGGCCGGTCGGGCGCAGCAGCACTCTCGGTGCCGACATTCGTCACGTGACATGACACTGGGGCACACGAGACGAGGAGGTAACACTGTGCCGGACATACCGAACCGGATCCTGGAACAGAATCCCTGGTGGGGTGATCCGGATGCGATCGGCCGCGATCCCGTCCTGATGCGACTGCAGAGGGCCCCTTTTCACTATCGCCCGCCGGTCGTCCGGGACCTCGATTTGTCCGGCAGCGCCGTATACACCCTGCGCGGGCCGCGGCGGGTGGGCAAATCTACGGTCCTGAAACTTCTGGCGGAGCGGGCGATACAGACAGGTCGGGCCAACCGCCTGCTGTACTACTCCTTCGATCTCGAGACCGATTTCCTTACCCTGGTCGAGGTCTACCGGATGGCCCGGGAACTGCGGTCCAGAATGGGTTCGGGACCATGGCTGGTGCTCTTCGACGAGGTGACCGCGGTCCCGGAGTGGCAGCGGGGAGTGAAGTACCTGCGCGATCAGACCGAAGCGGCCGATGATTGCCTGATCCTGACCGGATCGTCGGCCCGTGATCTGAGAACCGCCGGAGAGCGGCTTCCTGGGCGGCGCGGCCGGATAGTCCAGCCCGACCGGCTGCTGCTGCCGCTCTCGTTCCGGGAGTTCTGTATTGCCGTCGGGACCGGCCCCGGCGTCGGCCCGCTGACCTTCCATGATCTGCTCCACGATCCGGAAGGAATGGTGGTTCGGGAGGGCCTGCCGTTCCTGCGGGAGCTCCAGGAACTCCTCTCCGCCTATCTGATGGTCGGGGGATTCCCCGAGGCGGTGGCGGATCACGTCAGGGGAGGAACGGTCGAGGATACAACGGTCAGAACCCTGTGGGAGGTCGCGGCTGGTGATCTGGCGCGCTGGGGGAGGGACCGGTTAACGGCTTACAAGCTGCTCGAGAGAATCGTCCGGAGTCTGGGGAGCCGGTTCAGCTGGCACACCCTGGCCGGCGAACTCGATATAGTATCGCATGAAACCGCCCGTCAGTACGTCGAGATCCTCGCCGACAGCTACCTGCTGCTCGTCCTGCACCACTGGGATACCGGTGGTGGACGGATCAGTCCCCGCAAGCAGAAGAAGCTCTACCTGGCGGATACTCTGCTTGGTTCCGTCCCCGCCCTGATCCAGCCCGGTGCGCCCCGCCCCGAACTCCCCGCGCTGGTGGAGAACACCGTGGCACTGACGCTGTACCGGTCGCTTGAGATCGAGCCGGTCGAGTCGTTCGGGCTGCCCGGATCTCTCTTCTACTGGCGGTCATCGTCCGGCACCGAGATCGATTTCCTGGTTGGTTCCGGTAATATGAAGATCCCGGTTGAAGTCGCCTGGCGGCACCGTGTCGGGAAGGAAAGAACGATCACGAGTATGGAGCGGCATTTCGGCCGCGGGATCATCGTCACCCGTGGAACGACCGAACTCCAGGGGCCTGTCAGACAGATCCCGGCCGCCCTTTTCTGCTATCTCCTGGATCGCAGCGGCACCGGTCAGTCAGCAACCGTGACCGGTTCGGAGCCGTTGATGGTATAGGCGTGGGTGATCGCGGCCGATGCTTTGAGCGACAGGCTCACCACGCAGTAGGTGTCGCGGCTGAGCGCGATCGCCTTCTCCACTCTGGCCGGATCGAGACCGGAGCCGGTGAAGTGGTAGATGACCGTGATGGTCTCGAAGATCTTGGGATAGGTGTCGGGCAGGGTCGAGCGCACCTCGACCTCGAGGGCCTCGAAGTCGATCTTCATCTTCCCCATGATGTGTACCACGTCCATGCCGGTGCAGGCACCCAGGGAGATGGGGACGAGCTCGGCCGGGGTCGGACCGGCCTCGGGATTCTCACGCTCGTTCCAGCCGTCGAGGCGGATGATCTTCCCGGTGTGGCTCTCGACGTCGAAACGGTATCCCTCGATCCAGCGGCAGCGGGCGTTCCTCTCCATCGGTTCTCCTCCCGGTTCGGTTCTCTCTCACCGCCCCCAAAGTACGCTCCGCCGGCCCCGGGCGCCAGCCGCCGCCCCCGGGATACCGGTCGCCGGCTTCGGGACACCGGTCGCCGGCCCCGGGACACCGGCCGTTCCCGGCGGCCCGTCTTGACGGCGCCGGAGCCGCTCCGTAACGTAGCTGGTGAGGTCACGCGACAGCTGTGGCTTTCGAGGAAGGCCGTGAGATGCAGACCATCGCCCGCAGCGACAAATGGTATCTCGGCGGCGGCGACCGCCTGCTCTGGAGCCCCGCCTTCCCCGTCTGGCTGCGCCACCCCGGCCTGTGGGACGAGGTGGATTACTTCAACCACTCCCTCTTCCCCGGTTTCACCTGGACCCTGCTCGACGCCGCCGGCCGTCCCTGGCCGCGGCAGCGCAGCCGCCTGACCTGGTCCCCGGCCGGCCTCGCCGCCCTCCTCGAACCCGCGGGACTTCCCCTGCACGGCGCCCCGACGACCGGTTCCTTCGCCGGCGGCAGGCGCGGCGAAGTGACCGCCTGGGAAGCGCTGGCCGTGACCGAGGAGGACCTGCTGGGCGCCGAGATCATCATCGAGGGGGATGAGGAGGCGTGGGAGGGGGGGCTGCACCTGGTGGTCTGGACCGCCCAGCCCGACACCGGCGGCCTGTACGTTCTGCCCGACGGGCGTGAGACCGGTTCGCGCGATTTCGCCGCCGGGCCGTGGGGGATCATCTGGACCCGCACTCTGATGCCTCCCCATCAGCCTCAGCTCGAACTGCGCTGCCGCCTGAGTCTGGACCGGGCGGCGGCGAGCTGGTCGGTCCAGTTCTCCGAGGGCCGGATAATCCAGCCCCACTGGGGACTGACCCCCTGGGCGGGACCGTGGGAACGGCCCGGCCTGCCCGGTGACGTGCGCCAGTCGGGCAACGCCCCGCACGGCCTCTACTACGCGGGGCTGCACGCCGAGCTCGACGGGGCGGGGGACGGCCGCGACAGCGTGCTGGCGGCCTTCGAGGTGCTGGGGGAGACGGGAGCGACGAGCACCGGGAGCGAACGGGTCGAGGTCGACGCCGAGATGGTCCGGGACCATCCCGCCTGGGTCGAGTTCATCCAGGCCGAACGGGACGCCCCGGTCGCCGATGAGGCCGGCGGGGGCGCCGGGATCTTCTCCGTGAGCCCGGCGCCCGGCGTGCTGCTGCGTCGCAGCGCCCGGAGCTGGAACCGCGAGCTGGCCGGAACGCCGGTGCTGGAGTGCTCCGATCCGTTCTATGCGGCGGCCTGGCGGCACCGCTGGTACGCCCTGCGGTTGCTCGAAGGCCGGGGCGGCCACGGCCGGCAGATCCACCCCCACGTCTGTGAAGGCATCGGGTACTTCCGGGTGCCGATAGCGTACTCCGCCCACGCCCACATGCGCGATCTGCGCTGGCGGCACGACCCGGCCGCAGCCCGCGGCAGCCTGCTCAACTTCGTCGCCGCCCAGAACTCCGACGGCTCCTTCCCGGGCCGGATCTACCACCACACCGAGCGCCGGAGCGACTTCTACCTGGCCGATTGGGGGGCGGCCGCCCTGGCGGTCGATGCGGTGCACCCCGACCGCGGCTGGCTGGACCGGATCTACGAACCGCTGGGCCGCTACGCCGGCTACTTCGACGCCGAGCGGGACCGCGAGGGCTCGGGGCTCTACGACGTCGTCTCGCACTACGAGACGGGGCAGGAGTACATGAGCCGCTACATGGCGGTGCACAGCGAGGCCGATACGGTCGGGTGGGTGGGCAACATCCGTCTCAAAGCGGTCGACGCCACCGTCTACGTCTACCGCCTCAAGCGGGCCCTGGCCCGCTTCGCCCGGCGCCTGGGACGCGGGGCCGAGGCCGATGAATGGGAGCGCGGGGCCGACCGGATCGCCGGGGCCGTACGCACCTTGATGTGGGATGATAGGGAGAAGTGGTTCAGCGACGTCGATCCGCGCACCATGGAACCCACCGGGGTGAAGGCGGCGGTGGGATTCTACCCCTTCATGACCGACCTGGCGGGCCCCGAGCACGCCGCCGCCCTCTGGACCCACCTGCTCGATCCCGAGAAATTCTGGACGCCCTTCCCCGTGCCCGCCACGAGCGCCGACGATCCCTGGTTCGATCCCGACGCCCGCTGGAAGGGAAAGCGGATGAACTGTCCCTGGAACGGACGGGTCTGGCCGATGACGAACGCCCACGTCTTCGATGCCCTGGAGCGGGCGGCGCGCACCCTCGATCCGGGGCTCGCCGTCCACGCCGCCGCCTTCCTGAGGAGCTTCGTGATGATGCTCTTCACCGACGGCGATCCCGAACGGCCGAACACCTTCGAGCACTACCACCCCGTCACCGGCGAGCCCTGCTTCTACCGCGGGGTCGATGACTATCTGCACTCGTGGCTCATCGATCTCATCGTGCGCGGGGCGGTGGGACTGAGACCGCCCGAGACCGAAGGAGCCGACGCCGGTTCTGCGGATCAGGGCCGGCTCGAGCTGCGCCCGCTCGACACCGGGATCGAGGAGCTCGCCTGCCGGAACCTGCCCTGGCGAGGGCATACTCTCGAGCTGGAGCTCGACGCCTCGCACGCCCGGGTGACGGTCGACGGAACCCTCGTCGCCGAGGGGGAGCGGGCCGCCGGTTTCTCCTTCGCCGTGGAGACCTGATGCTGCGGGTCGGATTCCTCACCCACGGCACCGGCCTGCGCAGCCTGAGTGAATCGGAACGGTACGCCTACGGCTGGATCTGCGAGCGGCCCGGTATCGCCGTCCGCCTGCTGACGGCCACCCAGGCCGGCGGCGAAGCGGTCGACGTACTCTGGTGGCACGCCGCCCGGGCGCTTCCCCCCGAGGCCGCGATCCTGCGCACCGTGGCCGGGGCGCTGCGGGAGGCGGTGACCGGCGCCGTCCCGATCCTGCTCACCGGCACCGCGCTCGCCGCCCTGCCCCCGCTCGAGCTCGAGGACGAGCCGCCCCGCACGAGCGACGGCTCGCCGTACGAAGGGCCGGTCGGAGAGCACGAGATCCGGGGGCATATCACGTTTGCCGGGCACCCGGCCTTCATCGCCTTCGGGACCGGCGCCTACACCTGGAAACCGGCCGCGGGGGTGCCGGTCTGGGACGCCTGGTACGAACGGGGGGAGTACGAGCCGCGCGGCCGCACGGTCTGCGTGGAGCGCCGCCACATCGGCCTGGATCCGACCCGACTCACGGGGCTCTCCTACGAGACGGAGCACAGCCGGGTGGGGGCGCTCGGCGCCCATCTCCCCTTCCACGACCGGACCAATCCGTACCGGGGTCACCTCGAGCTGCTCCTCGAAGGGTGGCTGCGCTGGCTCGCGGGCACGGCCGGGAGCGGGCCCTTCATCTACGGCGGATTCGCTCCCGAACTGCGCGATCGCTCCTGGCCGCGTCCGGGCTCCGGGGTGAGCGAGGAACCCCCCGATCCGGCCTGCGCCGGAGAGGGCCTCCCGCTCCCCCTGACGGCGCCGCCGGCGGAGATGTTCGACGAGCTCTGGGAGGAGCCGTCGCCGACCGGGTACGAGGGAGTCGAGGAGGAACCGGCCGATACCTTCTTCGAGGTGACCGGGCACCGCCACTTCATCATGGGTCACGCCCGCTCGGGGCCGGCCGAGGCGTGGACCGGAGGGGTGCGCCTGTTCCGGCGTCTGGCGCTGTCGTGGTCGGAACCGGAGGGGCGCAGGGTCCTGCTGGATGATCCGCGCACGCCGTTCTGCCGGCGCGCCGTGGCCCGCCCCGACGGCTGGCGGCGGGAACTCGCGGTGCCGGTTCCGGGGACGGGACCGGCCGGCGGGGAGGGGGGGGGAGGTGAGCCCGCCGGTGAGGTGCGGCTGCGCCAGATCGTGGCGGCCCACCCCGACCTGGGCGCGGGGTACTCCCTGATCGGGGTCGAGAGCGCCGCCGGCGGCACATTCAGCCTGGAGGCCATTGCCGACCTGCGCCTGCAGTGGCCGCTTCCGGCGGGTATCGCCGGGCCGCTGGCCCTGAGCCGTCCCGCCGACGGCATGGTGGTGGTGCGGGGGGCGGAACGGGAGGTGTGCGGGATCTTCACCCTGGCCGGTCCCGGCGGGCCGGGGCGCTGGAGCGCGGGGGAATCGACCGCTCCCGATCCATCGGAAGAGGAGGGGATCGGGGCCGTGCGCCTGCTGGGCGAGGTCGCAGTGCCGGCCGGCAAGCACGTCCTGCTGCTCGCCTGGGCGGCGTCGGCCTCGGGCCCGCGCGGTCTCTCCCGGGCGCTGGCGGCCATCCTCGAGGATCCCGGAAGAGTCTTCCGCCTCGGCCACCTGCGGCTCAGGCGGCAGACCGCCGACCGGGTGCGGCTCGAGACCCCCGGCCGCCGGTTCGGCGAGGCCTTCAACCGGACGGCGGCTGGACTCGGGCCCTTCCTCTTCACCTCCGACCGCCTCGGCACCTCACTGCTGGCCGGATTCAACGTGACCGGACGCGGCTGGCTCTCCGGCCGGCCCGGCTACGCCTGGTTCTTCGGTCGCGACGCCGTCTTCACCGCCCTGGGAATGCTGGCGGCCGGGGAGCGGGAGGGCGCCGAAGCGGTGCTGCGCTTCCTGGCCGCCCACCAGGAGTGGACCGGCAAGATCCTGCACGAAGCCACCCTGAGCGGAGCGGTGCATTACGACGCCGCCGACTCGACCCCCCTCTGGCTGATCCTGCTCGGGGCCTGGTACCGGACGACCGGAGACACCGGACTCCTGCGCGAGCTATGGCCGGCCGCCCGCCGGGCCCTGTCCTTCTGCCGCCGGACCGATACCGACCGTGACGGGCTGATCGAGAACACCGGCGTCGGGCACGGCTGGATCGAAGGGGGCTCTCTCTACGGCGCCCACGTCACCCACTACCTGGCCGGGGTGTGGGCGGCCGCGGCCGAGGCCGCGGCCGACTGCGCCGAGGCCCTGGGCGAGACGGCCGAAGCGGCCGAAGCCCGCCGGGATGCCGAACGGGCCCGGGCCGCCCTGGAAACGGTCTTCTGGCTAGATGAGGAGACCGGCGGCACCGGCAGTACCGGCCACTACGCCCTCGGGCTCAAACTCGACCGTACCCTGCAGACCGATCTCACGGTCATGCCGACGGTGCCGATCCTGCTCGGCCAGACCGATCCCGAGCGGGGGCGGGCCCACCTGGTACCGCTGGCCGGCGAGGAATACAGCGCCGACTGGGGGGTGCGCCTGGTCGGCCGCTCCCACCGGTTCTTCGATCCGCGCGGCTACCATCACGGTTCGATCTGGCCGCTCTATACCGGCTGGACGGCTCAGGCCGAATACCGGGTCCACCGGCACGAAGCGGGGCTGGCCCACCTGATGGCCGGCCTGGCCACGGTCTTCGATCCGCCCGCCGGCAGTGTCGAGGAGGTGCTGCACGGTCTGCGGTACGAACCCGCCGGCGTCTGTCCCCACCAGGCGTGGTCGCACGCCGCGGTGGTCCAGGCGGTGATCGACGGGCTCATCGGCTGGCGACCCGACGCCCGGGGGCGGGGCGGCGGCGTACTCGCCCCCCATCTGCCCGAGGACTGGGAAGCGTTATCCTGCCGCGGACTGCGGGTCGGCGGCCGGCGCCTGGCGGTGCGGGTCGACGGCGAACCGGGGCGCCGGACCTGGCGGCTCGAACTCTCGGGGGACGACTCCCGGCCCTTCGACCTGCGTTTCTCGCCCGCCCTGCCCTTCGAGGCTCGCCTGGAGCGGCTCAGTATCGACGGCCAGGCCGAGCATGCCGTCGTCAGCGACACGGCCGACGACCAGCATCTGGAAATCGACCTCATGCTCACCCCCGGCCGGCCGGTCGAGATCGAGATCGCTTACGTCTTCGATCTGGTGCCGGTCATCCCGGAGCCGGAGCTCGAACCCGGGGCGCCCGCGCGGTCCTGGCGGCTGGTGGACCGCTGGTGGGAGGGCGGAGGAGGGTCCACGGCCGCCCCGCCCGAGACCTGCCGGCTATTCCTGGAAGGCCCGCCCGGGTCGACCGCCGAGATCGCCTGCCTGCTTCCCGGCCGCCGGCCGAAGGAGGTGCAGGGAGCCCGATGGGCCGAGCCCCCCCGCCGGGGCCGCGGCCGCCTGCTGGTGACCTTCCCGGAATCCCCGGGCCGGGTGAGCGGGGACGACCGCTACACCGCCGCGGTGGTCCAGGTCTCGTTCGCCTGACCCCTAACCTGATCCTTCACCTGATCCTTCACCTGATCCTTCACCTGATCCCTCGCCTGATCCATCAACTGATCCCTCGCCGGCTGGTCCTTCACCCGCCGCGCTCCTCAGCGGTAGATCGGCGCGTCCCGTTCGGCCAGCAGGCGGTTGTAGAGGATGATCTCGGGGCGGTACTCGAAGTGGATGGTGTCGAAATGGGTCCACTTGCCGCCCCAGACGAAACCGTGCCGCTCGAACGTTTCGATGACCGGTTGAGGGGGACTCCAGCGCTGGTCCAGCGGGACCCGGTGCCACTGCCGGTACCACACCCGGGTCCATTCCCAGAAGACCTGCTTGCGCCCGTACGAGCGCGGTTCCAGGTCCAGGGCCAGCCCGTAGGCGTGGTAGCTGCGGATCCCGGTGTCGGAGATCGAGCGGGTCTGGAAGGAGTAGACGATGTCGAGTTCGTCGAGCCAGCGCCGGACGGCGGGATCGGACCCGGCGGCGGCGCGGATATCGGTTTCGATCCGGGCCAGGGCGTCGGCGCAGATGCGGTTGATGAAGACGCTGTGATCCAGAAAGGTGGTCGAGAGGCCATGGGTGCGCCGCACCCCTTCGGTGCGGCCGAAGAGGGCGTCGAGGAAATCGGCCGACACCCGGACCGGCCGGGGTGCGTAGGGAGGAAGCTCGGTCAGGGGTTCGAGCTGATAGACGTAGAAAACCGGATCGTAGCGGTGGGCTTGGGGCAGATGCACCGGATCCAGCAGACGGCCGCCGCAGAAGTGGATCCGGCGAGCGCCGATCTCGAAGACGGCATCGCCGTCGATCGTGAGCACGGTATCGATACGATCGGCGTAGGCCTCGCAGAGAGACCGGAGCTGCAGGTCGGAATCCCCCCCGTCTCCCCCGGCGGTCAGGCTCCCGCCGCCGGTCCGTGCGGCCGCCGCCGGCTCGGCCCCTTCGGTGGCGGGGCGCAGCGGGGGAAGGATCAGCAGAACGGCCAGACCCGTCATGACGATCCCGACGGCGATCACGACGGCCTCTCTGCGGGTGGCTGTGCTCATCCTCTTATCATACCGTGTATCGCGATGCCGTGTATCGCATCCTTTCCGGTGCCTGAAGGCCGGGGAGACTGCGGAACGGTGTACTAAGTATCTTAGAACAACCGGCCTGTTCTGATACGCCGGCCGGGGGAGAAAGTTCCGTGCCGGCAGGTGTGGGAAACGCCCTGTATTGACCGCGCTGACGTCGCTGTCTATCGTGCGGCATGACCTCATCCCGATCCCCGTCAGCCCCCGATCCCCCGCTCAGGCGGGCGGCGCGCCCCGCGGGGGAGTGGTTCGCGCCGGCCGTGGCCGAAGCGGTGGCCGCCGAGATCGCGGCGGCGGGGGGGAGCGAGGTCTTCTTCATCGGCCGGCTCTCCCCCGACGGGGTGATCGGGGAGGCCGAAGTGGCCGCCCGGGGGAGCCGTGAGGCGGTGCCGCTAGTTTCCCGGGCGGTGCGCCCCGGGGAGATCGTGCTCCACAACCATCCCTCCGGTTCACTCAAGGCTTCGGAGCCCGATCTGGAGATCGCCGCCGCCCTGGGCCGCGATGGGATCGGCTTCGCCGTAATCGACAACGCCTGCCGGCGGATCTACGTGGTGGTGGAGCCGGGGGAGATCGAAGAGGAGCGGCCCCTCGACCTGCGGGAGGTCGAGGCCTTCTTCGCTCCCGGCGGTCCTCTGAGCCGCACCCTGCCGGGGTACGAACCGCGCGAGGTGCAGGCGCACATGGCCCTGGCCGCGGCCGGGGCTTTCAACGAGGGCCGGGTGGTGCTGGTGGAGGCGGGTACCGGAGTGGGCAAGAGCCTCGCCTACCTGGTGCCGGCGGTACTGTGGGCGCGCCGCAATCGCCGCCGGGTGGTCGTCTCGACCAATACCATCAACCTGCAGGAGCAGCTCCTGGGCTCCGACCTGCCGGTGCTGGAACAGGCGGGTCTGGCCTTCCGGGCGGTGCTGGTCAAGGGGCGCCGCAACTACGTCTGCCTGCGCAAGATCGACGAGGTGCGGATCGAACCCGATCTCTTCGCCGACCGCGACGGCGACGCGGGCGAACTCGAGCGCCTCGTGAACTGGGCCGCGCGGAGCGAGGACGGCAGCCTGGCCGATCTGCGCCCCCCGCCCCCCGACCGGGTCTGGGAGCAGGTGGCCACCGAAGGAGACGACTGCGCCCGGGCCCGCTGCCCGTGGTTCAACGAGTGCCGCTTCTACCGGGCGCGCCGGCGCGCGGCCACGGCCGACCTGCTGATCGTCAACCACCATCTGCTCTTCACCGACCTGGCCCTGCGCCGGGCGATGGGCGGCGGCGGGGGCACGGCGGTGCTGCCCGTCTACAGCCACGTCATCATCGACGAGGCGCAGCACATCGAGGAAACCGCCACCGCCCATTTCGGGACCGAGATCTCCAGCGTTGGGCTGCAGCGCCAGATCGGCCGCCTGCAGCACCGCTCCCGCGCCCACCGGGGGCTGCTCCCGGTGCTGCTGCGCGCCCTGCTCCCCCTGGCCGAGAAAGACCCCCAGGCCGCCCGCGCCCTGGACCGGCTCGAAACCGGGGTGCGGCCGGCCTGTGTCCGGGCGGGCGAAGAGGTGACGGCTCATTTCGGCAGTCTGGAACGGGCCGTGCGGCCGCTGCTGGCCGCGGCCGGCTCGGAGAACCGGCTGCGGCTGACCGAGCTGGTGGAGTCCGATCCCGCCTGGAGCGAGGACGCCCGGACTTCGTGCGCGGCGCTGCGGCGCGAGCTGGCCGGGCTGGTCGAAGAGCTGGAGAGACTGCTGCGGGACCTCGAACCGCTGCGTGACACCTACGGCGCCGAGCTCGATTCCCCCCGCCTGGACGTCGCCGCTTCGGCGGGACGGCTGGGGCGGGCCGCCGCCGCCCTGGCCCGGTTCACCGAGCCGGAGGAGGGGGAGGAGGAGACGGTACGGTGGCTCGAGACCGCTCCGCCGCGCCGGGGCGCCCCCCGGATCACCCTGGCCACCGCGCCCATCGCGGTCGGCCCGCACCTGGCCCGGGCCTGCTTCGAGGCGGTCGAGGGAGCCCTGCTCTGCTCGGCCACCCTGGCCGTGGGCGGGGAATTCGGCTTCACCGAGACCCGGCTGGGACTCGACCGGCTGCCCCCCGGGCGGGTGGTGACCGATATCCTGCCCAGCCCCTTCCGCTACTCAGAGCAGGCGCTCTTCCTGGTGGCCGACGATCTGCCCCTGCCCGACGAGGCGGACCA
>CAYSYY010000003.1:8298-25941 GCA_964435265.1 uncultured Gemmatimonadota bacterium | reverse complement strand
GCGCGGCGGGCCGCTTCGATCGCCACGAAGGAGCGCAGCGTATCGAGGATGGCGCCGGTCTGAGCGGCGGCCGGAGGGAACGCGGCCGGAGCGGACATGATCAGCAGGGCAATTGCCAGTCTCGGGAAGAAGCGGGTGGAGGGGGCCGGCGGCGGTTCGGGCATGGTCGGGACCTCGGCTTCGGAGTGGAGCGATCCCCGGCCCGGGGCGCGGGGTACGCCCAGCATGGCACAGCCGGTCGCGGGCATCAACAGAACTCAGGGTGAAAGATCGCGCGCCGGGACCGTATCATGGAGGACGATCGCCGGTGCCGACCAGGGTCGGCTCCGGTCAGCCGCCGTCCGGTCAAGGAGGGGACCATGCTCCGTCGCCTTCACCGCCCCCTGATGATCACGCTGTTCCTCACGCTGACGATCCGCCCCGGCCCTCCGGCCGGAGCCCAGGAGCCGGCTGCCTTCGCGGGCCACTGGGAGGGCGCGATCGAGAGCCCGGGCAGTCCCCTCACCTTCCGCATGGATCTCGTCCTGACCGGGGGAACCTGGTCGGGAACGGTGGTCTTCCCGACCCAGACCCCCGCGACCCTGCGGCTGGCCGGGATCGTGGTGCAGGGGGATTCGCTCGCCATCGTGCTCCCCAATGTGCCGGGCGATCCGCACTGGAAAGGTGTGCTGGCCGGGGAGCGCGTGAC
This sequence comes from uncultured Gemmatimonadota bacterium, assembly GCA_964435265.1. Classification (GTDB taxonomy): domain Bacteria; phylum Blakebacterota; class Blakebacteria; order Blakebacterales; family Blakebacteraceae; genus CAYSYY01. Next base: position 25,253 of record CAYSYY010000003.1, on the reverse strand, counting down.
GGGCACCTTCTACCAGTCGGGATATGCGTTCGGCTTCGCCATGGGACGCGAGACTCTCCCGGGGCCGGCCCGGCCGCAGGAGCCGCAGCCCCCCTTCCCCTACCGGGCCGAAGAGGTGAGCTATTCCAACGGCGACGTGACCCTGGCAGGCACCCTCACCCGGCCGGCCGGGGAGGGGCCCTTCCCCGCCGTGCTCCTCATCTCCGGTTCGGGCGCCCAGGACCGCAACGAGGAGATCTTCGAACACAAGCCCTTCCTGGTGCTGGCCGATCACCTGACCCGGGCCGGGATCGCGGTGCTGCGTCTGGACGATCGGGGAGTGGGCGGTTCGAGCGCCGGTGAATCGGAGGTGACCTCGGAGGATCTGGCCGGAGATGTGCGGCGGGGAGTGCGCTGGCTGGCCGACCGGCCCGAGATCGATCCGGCCCGGATCGGTCTGCTCGGGCACAGCGAAGGGGGCCTGATCGCTCCGCTCGTGGCGGCCGGATGCGATACGGTGGCCTTCATCATCCTCCTGGCCGGTACCGGCGTGCCGGGGGATGAGGTCCTGCTCGCCCAGACCCGCCTGATCTCCGCGGCCGCCGGCCTGAACGCGGCCTTCCTCGACCGCCAGCAGGAGGCCCAGCGCGCGCTCTTCGAAGGCACCCTGGCCGGGGGCGACTCGGCCGCCGTCTCAGCCGGCGTCCGCCGCCTGATCGACACCCAGCTCTCCCGGCTGCCCGGCGAGCACGGCGGCCTGGATGAAGCAGCCTACGAGCAGCAGGTCATGGCGGCCTACCGGCAGGTCACCCCTCCCTGGTTCCGGTTCTTCCTCTCCTTCGATCCGCGCTCGGCCCTGCGGAGGGTGCGCTGCCCGGTCCTGGCCCTGAACGGGACGCTCGATCTGCAGGTGCCGGCCGACCAGAACCTGCCCGAGATCCAGCGCGCCCTGCTCGCCGGCGGGAACCAGGATGTCACCGTGCACGCCCTGGGGGGGCTCAACCACCTCTTCCAGAGCGCGGAGACCGGTTCCCCGGCCGAGTACGCCCTGATAGAGGAAACGATCGCCCCGGCGGTGCTCGAGATCATCGGGGCGTGGATCCTCGAGCGGTTCGGACCGGAATGATGGCGGATCCGGGGCGGGTCGCCGTCGCGATGAGCGGCGGAGTGGATTCGGGGGTGGCCGCGGTGTTGCTGGCCGAGGCGGGGTACGAGATCGTCGGCGTGACGCTCGATCTGCACCCCGGAACCGATCATCGCGGGAGCGGAGCCGAGGCCGAGAGCGCCCGCCAGGCCGCGGAGGCGGCGGGGGGACGGCATGTGCTCATCGAAGCCCGCCGCGCCTTCACCGACCGGATCATCCACGCCTTCGCCGCCGGGTACGCCGCCGGCCGCACTCCCAATCCCTGCGTGTGGTGCAACCAGCGCATCAAGTGGGGGCTGCTGCGCACTCAGGCCCGGGATCTGGGCGCCGGCCTGCTGGCGACCGGCCATTACGCCCGATTGGCCCCGGAGGCGGGGGGACCGGTTCTGCGCACCGCCGGCGACCGGACCGCGGATCAGAGTTACGTGCTGTGGAGCCTTCCCCGGTCGGCCCTGGCCGGAACGCTCCTGCCGCTGGGGGGGATGAGCAGGGAAGAGGTCCGGGGTGCCGCCCGGGCGTACGGGTTGACGGCGGCGGTGCGGGATCCCAGCCAGGACATCTGCTTTACGGGCGGCTCCGACTACGGGGCGTTCCTGGACCGGATCAGCTCCGAACTCGACGATCCCGGCCTCGCCGCGGCGCTGCGGCGGGCGCTCGAACCCGGCGAGATCGTCGATGCGGCCGGCCGGGTGCTCGGCCGGCACCGGGGGATCGCCCGCTATACCATCGGCCAGCGGCAGGGCCTGGGGGTGGCGGCCGGCCGGCCGCTCTACGTCACCGCGATCGATCCCGCCGCCCACCGCATCACCGTAGGGAACGCGGTCGATCTGGAACGCCGCGGACTGCAGGCCGTCGACGCCAACTGGGTTTCGATCGAACCCCCGGCCGCTCCCTTCCGGGCCGGAGTCCAGATCCGGTACCGGGGACCACGACCGCCCGCGCTCGTCACGCCCCTGGCTCACGACCGCTTCGAGGTCCGGTTCGACGAACCGCAGCGGGCGGTCACCCCGGGGCAGTCCGCCGTCCTCTATGAGGGTGAGATCGTCCTGGGAGGCGGTATCATTACAGGGTAGTGTCAGGTCACCTGACAGCTGTCGGGCGCAGCGCCGCTCGAACATCACGGTTGCTGCGTGACCGGGCGGCAGGGTTCCTTCCGGAGCGTCGGGACAGGAGGGAGTGAAGCTGCGGAGAGGTGGTGTGAAGCTCAGGTTCAGACTCGAATACGCGCTCATCCGTACGGTCGGTGTCATCGCCGCGCTGCTTCCCCGTCCCCTGGCGATCGGTCTGGTGAAAGGGCTGGGCATGATCGCCTTCGCCTGTCTCCGGACGGGCCGGCGCATCGCCATGACCAACCTGAGGGATGCCTTCCCCGGGATGGGGGCGTCGGAGCGGCGGCGGGTCGCCCGGGCTTCGCTGGCCAATCTGGCCGTGGTCGGCATGGAGATGCTCCGGGCGCGCTGGCGCAGCCGGGAGCGCGTGCTCAAACTCGTGCGGCTCGATCCCGAGAGCGAGCGGCTCCACCGCGAGCTGATGGCCCAGGGGCGGGGGGTCGTCTTCGTGAGCGGCCACTACTGCAACTGGGAGCTGCTCGGCGCCCGGATCGTCGCGACGGGCTACCCCGCCATCACCATCGCCCAGGACCAGCGGAATCCGCTCATCAACCGGGAGGTCGACGCCATCCGCGCCCGGCTCGGCATCGATCTGGTTCACCGCGGAGCGGCGGTGCGCGAAGTGGTCCGGATGCTCCGCCGGGGCGGGGCGGTCATGCTCCTGGCCGATCAGGAGACCCGACCCGGGTACGGGATCTTCGCCGACTTCTTCGGCAAACCCGCCTGGACCTTCAAGGGACCGGCGACCTTCGCGGTGCGCTTCCGCGCTCCGCTGCTGGCCGCCAGCATCCACCGCCGGTGCGGCCGCTACGACGCGAGCTACCAGCGGCTCGATGATGCGGCCCTGGCCGCACTGCCCCCCGGAACCGGCGAGGAGGAGCGCATCCGCGTCCTGACCGATGCCTTCAATACCTGGCTCGAGGAACTCATCACCCGCGACCCGCGCCAGTACCTCTGGCTGCACCGCCGCTGGGAGTTCCGGCCGGTCGGGGAACAGTGAGGAGCGACGCTCCGGTGCCGGCCGCCTCCCCCATCGGCGTACAGCACCGTCTCGAGTACGCCCTGCTGCGGCTCATCGGAGCTCTGGCCGGCCGGCTTCCCCGCCGGCTGATGCTGGGCGTGGGACGCGGGCTGGGGATCCTGATCTTCGAGGTCGTTCGGCTGCGGCGCCGGGTCACCCTCGCCAATCTGGACCGGGCCTTCCCCGGGCGCACCCCGGCCTGGCGGCGCCGGATCGGCCGGGCGGCCTTCGTGAACCTGGCCGTGGTGGGAATGGAGATGCTGCGGGCCCGCCGGCTCGATCCGGCGCGGGTCATCGCCCTGGTCGATCTGGAGCCGGCGAGTGAAGCCCTGTTGCAGGCGGTCATGGAGGAAGGGCGCGGAGCGGTCATCATCGGCGCCCATTACAGTGCCTGGGAACTGCTGGGGGCCCGGCTCGCGGCGGTCGGTCACCCCACCGTGGCCATCATGCAGGAACAGCGCAACCGGCTCATGAACGACGATCTCGTCCGGGTCCGCGAGCGGCTGGGCATCCGCCTGGTCGCGAAGGCGGGCGCCGGCAAGGAGGTCATGCGCACCCTGGCTCAGGGCGGGCTCGTTCTCATCGTGGGCGATCAGGACGCCGGTCGGGAGTACGGTGTCTTCCTGGATTTCTTCGGCACGCCGGCGGCCACCCACACCGCTCCGGCGGCTTTCGCCCGGCGGGCCGGCGCGCCTCTGCTGGGGGGCTGGATCCACCGGGAGGGAGGACGCTACCGCGCCTCGCTGACCCGGCTGGATGAAGGCCGGCCGGCGGACCGGGACGGCGAAGCGGAACAGGCGCAGATCACCCGCCTGACCGCCGCCTATCTGGCCTGGCTCGAAGCCGGGATCAGGCGCGATCCCGGCCAGTACCTCTGGCTGCACCGGCGCTGGAAGACCAGCCCCGACGGGGGGGGGACCGCAAGGTGAGAGGGCTGCTGGTGATCCAGACCGCCTTCCCCGGCGATGTCATCCTCACCGGGGGGCTCCTGCGCTCGATCCGGGCCGTCTGGCCGGACCTGCCCCTGGCGGTGGTGGTCCGCCCCGACACCGTCGGGCTCGCCCGCATGAGCATACCGGACCTTGAGGTGGTGAGTTTCGAGAAGCGGGGCAGCCACGCCGGGCGCGGCGGGCTCGGCCGGCTGGCCGGCGACCTGCGGGTGGGGGGATGGGATACCGCCCTGCTCCCCCACCGCTCGCTGCGCTCGGCGCTGCTGGCCCGCCGGGCCGGGTGCACCCGGCTCGTAGGCTACGGGATCGGCGGCGGGGCCGCCCGGTACACCGATCGGGTTCCCTACCGGCGGGGGGTGCACGAGATCGAGCGCCTGCATGATCTGCTCGCGGCGCTGCAGGCCCGTCTGGCGGCGGGTGATCCCGGGGCTGCCGGCGAGCCCCCCCCGCTGCTCCCCCCCCGCGTCACCGTTCCGGGAGCGGGCTGGGAGGAACTGGGGGCGCTCCTGCCCGAAACAGTCGGCCTGCTGCGGCCGGACGGCCCGGCCGTGCTGGCTCCCGGTTCGGTCTGGCCGACCAAACGGTGGCCGGAGGCGGGCTGGATCGCCCTGGCCCGGCGGCTGGCCGGAGCGGACCTGCCGATCGTCTGGATCGGGGGCCCCGGGGAGGGACCGCTCTGTGCCTCGCTGGCGGAGCGGGCGGGTACCGGCACGGTGGCGGCGGGGCGTCTGAACTGGGAGGGCACGGCCGCCCTGCTCTCCCGCGCCCGCGTCCTGGTGGCCAACGATTCCGCCCCCGTCCATCTGGCCGGGGCGGTAGGCTGCCCGGTGGTGGCCCTGTTCGGGCCGACCGTGCCCGGATTCGGTTTCGGACCGCTGGGGCGGGGAAGCGTGAGCCTGGGAATGCGTCTCGGCTGCCGGCCGTGCCGGTGGCACGGGAGCCGCACCTGCCCCGAAGGACACTTCCGCTGCCTGCGGGATCTCCCCCCCTCGCGGGTGGCGGACGCGGTGGCCCGCACCATCGCCGGCGCAGCGGAGAGATCCGTGGAAGATCCCGTTATCTCAGGTACTGAGCCACCGTCTCGGGGGTGATGGCGGCGGTCGGAAGCTCGATCTGCTCGCCCGGCGTGATCTCGCGACGCCCTTCCAGGATGGCGAGCGCCAGCTCCAGTCCCGCCTCACCGGGGGTGGGGTAGAGGAAGGTGGCGGCCAGCACGCCGTTGCGCACCCACACGCATCCCTCCTCGGGCAGGCCGTCGATACCGATGAAACTGATATCCCCCTCCCGCCCCGCCTCGCGGGCCGCCTGCCAGGCTCCGTACGCCATGGGGTCGTTGTGGGCGTAGATCACGTCGATATCGCGATGGATCTGCAGGGCGTCCTGGGCGATGGCCTTGCCCCGGTCGAGTTTCCAGTCGCCGTCCAGCCCGCCGAGGATCCGGATGCCCGGTTCGGCCGCGACTCTCTCGTGGAAACCGTCGCGCCGCTCCTGGGCCGGCGTCGAGGCCAGAGCGCCGCAGATCTCGTACACCGTCCCCCGGGCCCGGCCGGCTCCGCCGAGCAGGTCGACCACGTAAGCGCCGGCGGCCTGACCGATCGCCAGGTTGGATGCCCCGATGAACGCGGCGTAGCCCCGGAAGGTGGTGTTCCGATCCAGGACGATGACCGGGATGCCGGCTTCGGTCGCCTCCTCGATCGCCTTCGAGCAGCCCGATGCCTCCTTCGGCGAGATGAGGATGGCGTCCACCCGCTTGCTGATGAAGACCCGGATGTGCTCTACCTGGTTCTCGGTCTTGTCATCGGCGTCGAGCATGATCAGCTCCACCCGGTCGGCGTACTCCCCGGCCTTGGCCCGCAGCCGTTCGTTGAAGACCACCCGCCACGGTTCCTTCACCGTGACCTGGGAGAACCCGATGACCCACCTCCCCGAATTCCGGGACCGGCCGCAGCCCGTCGCCAGGGCCAGCAGCGCCATGACGGTGAGGAGAGCAGGGAGAACCGGACCGGCGGTGCAGACACGCTTCCTTTTCATGGGCTCAGGGACCTCGCTTCCTCTTCAACAACGGAACCGGCCGGACTCCGGCCGCGCAGCCAGCGCAGCAGGGTGCCTTCCTGGACCAGGACCGCTCCAACGATGATGACGCCTTTGAGGATGTCCTGCACTTCGCTGGGGACCTCCTGGAGGTTCAGGATATTACCCAGGTAGCCGAGGATCAGAACCCCTATCAGGGTTCCCAGCACGTTCCCGCGACCCCCCATGAGCGACGTGCCGCCGATAACGACCGCCGCGATGGCATCCAGCTCCCAGGTCGCCCCGGCATCGGGCTTGCCCTGCGTATAGGCGGCGCAGTAGAGGACTCCGGCCAGGGCCGAGAGGCCCCCGCAGAGGGCATACACGAGGGTCTTGACGCGGTCGACCCGGACACCGCTCAAGCGGGCCGCCTCCTCGTTGCCGCCGATGGCGTAGACGTGCCGGCCGAAACGGAGACGGGTCAGGGCGAAGTGTACCACGATCACCGAGAGGAGGAAGAAGATCGCCGTAACGGGGAAGAGGTTGATCCCGAACAGGCTGAGGTGGCCGCTCAGAGCATCGAAAGAGGCGGGGGCGACGCTGGTGGTGCCGGCCGCCTCGTACCCGGCCGCCTGGTAGTAGACCGGATGGATCTGCCCCCCCCGGCCGGCGATGAATTTCGCCAGCCCGACCGCGGCGCTCATCATACCGAGGGTCACGATGAAGGGCTGGATACGGCCTTTCGCTATGATGATCCCGTTGAGGGCTCCCAGGGCCAGCCCGAAGACGGGTACGATCAGCAGAACGGCCAGCGTGCTGAATCCGGCGGGGATGAGCGCGCGGCACCACAGTGCGGCGAGCCCGGCCAGCACCAGAGCGCCGATGACGGCGGGAAGGGGGGAACGGCCCCGGGGCCGGAGCCGGCGCTCGATCGCCCGCCCGGCCGCCGCACCGACCCCGAGAGCGAAAATGACGAAGACCGGAACAGCCACCGCCGAGGCCCGCGTCCAGCTCCGTTCCATGAGCAGCATGGCGCCGACCACCGAGGCGAGCGAGACGAGGCTGCCGACCGAGAGATCGATTCCGGCCGAGATGATCACCAGCGTCATGCCCACGGCGGGCAGGGCGATGATCGAGACGCGGCCCAGCACATTGAGTTGATTGTAGAGGCTGAGGAAGGTCGCTCCGTTCAGCAGCACTCCGCCGGCGAGGATGACGCCCAGGCCGATGAAGGGACCCAGCCGGCGGGCCAGGGTCCGGCGGGCGGCGGGTAAGGCGGAGACGGTTCCCTCTGTCATAGCGCCCTTCCTCCTCAGGCCGCCGGGGCGGCGGCGGCCAGGATCTCTTCCTGAGTGGCGGTGCCGGCTTCGAGGATGGCGGCTACCCGGCCCTCGCGCAGGACCATGATTCGATCGCAGATCGAGAGGAGCTCGGGCAGCTCCGAAGAGGTGAGCACGATCGCCATGCCCGCGGCGGTCAGGTGCGAGAGGTGGATATAGATCTCGTGCTTGGCGCCCACGTCGATACCGCGGGTGGGCTCGTCGAGCAGCAGAATGGCGGGCCGGGTGGCGAGCCACTTGGCCAGCACGACCTTCTGCTGGTTGCCGCCCGAGAGGGTGGTGATCGGCTGGTGCGGGTCGGCGGTATCGATGGCGAGCCGTCCGATATAGTCGCCGGCCAGGGCGAGCTCCCGGGCGGGGAGGATGAAGGGGCCGCGACTGACCTCATGCAACGCCGCCAGGGTCAGGTTCTGCACCACGCTCATCTCCGGCACGATGCCGGTGCCCTTCCGGTCCTCGGTGAGCAGCGCCAGACCGCAGGCGATGGCGTCGCGGGGGGAGCGCAGGGCCAGGGTTCGTCCCCCCAGCTCCACCCGGCCGGTCGCCGTACCCGCGGCGGCTCCGAAGATCGCCTCGAGCACCTCGGTGCGCCCCGCCCCCAGCAGCCCGGCGATGCCGAACATCTCCCCCCGCCGCACCGCAAAGGAGACATTGTCCAGGAGCATCCGCCCGGGATGGGCGGGATCGGTGCGGGAGAGGCCGGAGACCCGGAGGACGATCTCCTCATCCGGTGAGCCCTCCTTGACGAAGAACTGCTCGAAGTCGCGTCCCACCATCAACGAGATGAGTTCGCGCCGGCTCACCCCGGCCGCCGGCCGCACGCAGACCGTGCAGCCGTCGCGCATGACGGTAACGCGGTCGCAGAGGCGGAAGACCTCCCCGAGCCGGTGGGAGATGAAAATGACGGTCACCCCGCCGGCCTTGAGCTGGGCGACGATCCGGAAGAGGTGCTCGGTCTCGGTCTCCGACAGGGCCGAGGTGGGTTCGTCCATGATCACGATCCGGGCCTTCTGGGAGAGCGCCTTGCCGATCTCCACGAGCTGCTGATGGGCCACCCGCAGCTCCCCGACCGGCCGGGTCACCGGCACCTCGCATCCCAATCCGGCCATTATCCCGGCCGCCCGGGTGTTCATCTCGGGATAGGCGATGAAGCCGCCCGCGGTGGTCGGTTCCCGTCCCAGGAAGATGTTCTCGGCCACGGTCAGTCCCGGGACCAGGTTCAATTCCTGGTAGATGATCGCGATACCGGCGGCCTCGGCCTCGCGGGGGGAACGGAACCGGTGTTCGGTCCCCGCGATCCGGAGGCTCCCGCTCCAGTCGGTGTGCACTCCGGCGAGGATCTTCATCAGGGTGGATTTCCCCGCTCCGTTCTCTCCCACCAGCGCCATGATCTCGCCCGCCTCGACCTCGAGCCCGGCCCCGTGGAGCACCCGGATGCCGGAGAACTCCTTGATGATGTTCCTCATGCAGAGCAGGGGGGTCACAGGCCGATCCCCGGCAGCGGGGTGTTCTGCCGCGCGGTGTGAACGATCACGCCGGCGTGCCCCGCGCGGCGCAGCCCGGCCAGCACGGCGGCCCGGGCGCGGCGGGGGGTATTGTTCGTTTCGGAGAGGTGGGCGAGCACGAAACAGCGGGTGCCGGTGCCGGCCAGATGTGCGGCCGCCCGGCCAGCGGCGGTATTGTCGAGGTGCCCGCGGGTCGAGTCGATCCGCTCCTTGACCGGTTGCGGATAGGGTCCGGTCAGGAGCATCGTCCGGTCGTGGTTGGCTTCCAGGACGACCAGATCGCACCCCGTGAGCCGTCCCAGCACCGGCTCCGGTACCCAGCCCAGGTCGGTGGCGTAGCCGATCCGGCGGCCGGCGGCCTCGATCAGGATGCCCACCGGCTCGGCGGCGTCGTGCGGCACGCCGAAAGGGTGCAGCCGCAGATCGCCGACGGTGACGTCCGTGCCGGTGCGGAAGAGCTGGATCGGGGCGCCGTCGAGACAGGGGGCGGCGGCGGTGCGGGTCGCTTCGTTGACCAGCAGGGGGGTGGGGAACCGGCGGGTGAAGACGTTCACCCCGCCGACATGGTCGCGGTGCTCATGGGTGATGATGACGGCGTCGAGCGCGGCGGGATCGTGACCCACCGCCTGGAGCCGGAGAACGATCTGGCGGGCGCTCAGTCCCGCATCGATCAGGATCGCGGTACGGGGGGTGCGTACCAGGGTGCTGTTGCCCCGGGAACCCGATCCGAGGATGAAGAGTTCGACCATGGCCGTTGCAATCTAACAGAGGCTACCGTCACCCGACAGTCCCGTTCCGGCACGGTCCATCAGAGGCCTGTACAGAACGGCTGTCCGGAGTTAGAGTACTGGACGGTTGTGTTGTCCGTGTTGTGTTCAAGAGGGAGATGTCCGATGGATCTGAGCCGCCGCCGCGCCCTGCCCCTGATGGCCTCCGGATTCCTCGCCCCTGGATTCGTTCTCTCCGGATGCGCCCAATCCGGCATCGAGGTCATCGACCGCTCGATCGACCTGCCGGGCACCGTTCTCTATTCATCCGATCGGGATGGAGCCTGGGATGTCATCATCAGCGACTTCAACGCCGATTCGCTGCTCAAAGTTACCGGCAGCCTCCCCGGCGAACAGAAACACGGGATCTGGGGTCCCGACGGCGAGACGATCTACTTCTCGACCTTTTACAGCGGCTCCTGGCGGATCGGCATGATCACCGACATCTCCGACGCCAGCGGCACCTTCACCGTGCTCACCGGCGGTGCGGGCCAGCAGACTTCCCCGGTCATCAACGACGCCGGGACGAAACTGGCCTACCTCGACCTCACCCCGACGGGACAGACTCCCGACCTGCGGATCATGGACCTGGCGACCGGGACATCCACCCTCCTGGCGGCGAACCTCAATATCAAAGATATGGAGTTCGTCCCGTCCTCGGACGACCTGATCATTCTGGACAACAAACACATCAAGGTCGTGGATACCTCCACGGGGGTGGTGGACCAGATCCAGTTCAGCGTGGAAGGGGCGAACGGGTTCGAGCATGCGACCTTCAGCTTCACCGCCGCCGGTGAGATCTACTGCTCCGGGGTCGAACTGAACCGGACCGTCTACGCGCTCGGGCGCTTCGATTATTCCGTGCTCGACTCAATTACGCGCCTGACCGAGGGCACCCGGTCGAATGTGAACTCCTGGCAGGACATGCACTGTTTCGCGATCGACGGCGAAGACCACCTCCTGATCTCCGCCATCCCGTCGGCGGGTGGTTTCGAGAACCGGATCGCGGTGATGAAGGTCGGCAAGGATCAGTACGCGATCCTGTTCATGAGGCGCATGGAGGGCAAGAACCACTGGCCCGACTGGACCGCGGTCGAACACCTGTAGGAACCGCCGGCCGACTCGAAACAGAAAGCGCCCCGGCTCCTGACCGGGGCGCTCCGGAGATACGAACCGCCTCAGGTTGACCTGACCGCCCGGACTACTTCTTCTCGATCGTGATGTCCCCGCTGAACGCCTTCACGCGTACCCGGGCATCGGCGTTGCCGGTCTGGAAGGAGAGTACCCGGCCGGGCATGTATCGGCTGCGCTGTTCCGCCCGCTGCCCGAAAGCGTTCTCGATCCGGCCGCTGAAAGTTGTGAGGTCGAAATCGGCCGAGACATCGGCAGGCAGGGTGAGGGTGATATTCCCGCTGTGGACTGCGATCTCCACCACCGCGCTGCCGCTCAGATCGCCTTCGAAGTAGATATTGCCGGAGAGCGCACCGAGAACGGCCTCGGTGATACCGGATCCCGTGACCCGCAGATCGCCGCTGATGGAGTGCGCCTCCACCTCTCCGGAGACCTCATGCACCACCACCTGCCCGCTCACCGTCTCGGCTCGCACCGGTCCCCGGGATCCGCGGACGTCGATGTCGCCGCTGATCGTCTTGGCCCGGACGCGTTCGGGGGCGCCGGAGATCTCGATGGTACCGCTGACGGTATCCAGCAGCAGCGGTCCGGTGACCCCGTCACTCCAGATATCGGCGCTGACGCCCCGCACGTCGAGACTCGAGCCACGCGGCACCCGGATCTCGAGATCGGAACCGCGGACGTACCGGATCCCCAGTTCCCGGCGTTCCCGTTCGTCGTATATCTCCACCCGGATGACGGTCTCGTTCCCCCGTACCTCGAACTCGAGCCGCTTGGTACCCTCACCCAGGGTCCCCTCGACCGAGACCTCACTGCGGTCCCCGCCGGTGATCTTCACCGAACCGGCCAGGTTGTAGATCTCAACCCGGCCCGTGGCGGCGGCCGGTTTCCGCTCGCTGATCCGCTGCTGGGCTCCGACCGCGGGCGCGGTGATCAGCAGCAGCACCAGGCCGGCCAGGGCGGCGGTTAGGTGGGCGTGCTTCCGGTTTGCGGATCCCATGACAATCCCCTCTCTCAAAATACGGTGGTCAACCGGGCGGTATGCTGCAGCAACTCGATCTTGTGGCGGTAGGCCGCCGCCAGCATCGACTGCAGTCCGGCATCGGATGGGTAGGCGGTGAGGGCGGTGCGTGATTCGGTGATCGCCTGCTCTACGAGCTGGAGGTTCGCTTCGATCACTTCCCGGGCGGTATCGGGGAGGACGGCGGGCATCCCGGCCAGCGATGAGATGAGATCGTCGGCCGCTCCGCGGTACTGCTGTTCCATCTCGGCGGTGGTGAGGAGGCCGATGACGTGTTCCCAGCCGAACCCCTCCCGATCGGCCCCGCGGTTGGTGGTGAGCCGGGGCACGATCAGCGCTCCCAGCAGGACGATGAGCACGGCCGCGGCGGCCGCGAGCGGATTCGCCGGGCGGGGCAGCCACCGGAAACGGGAGGCAGACCCGGTCGGGTCGGCCGCCGCCAGGCGGGTGCTGATCCCGGGCCAGAGATCGCGGCGGGGAGCGATCTCCCGGGGCAGTTCCGTGACCGACCGGGCCAGGGCGGCGCCGGCCTCGGCCTCCCGCCGGCACTCCGGACAGCCGGCGAGATGGTGTTGGACCGCCCGGTGTTCCCGAGCCGGGAGGATACCGTCCAGCCAGTCCTCCAGCCGGTCTCTGCATTCCGCGCACCTCATCGCCCGATCGCCTTCCGCAGCAGGGCGCGGGCCCGGTGCAGCTGGGCCTTCGATGTCCCCACGCTCGTGTTCATCATCTCGGCGATCTCCTCGTGACGGTAGCCCTCGACGTCGTGCAGGACGAAGACCATCCGGGCTCGTTCGGGCAGGGCGGCGACCGCCCGCTCCAGGTCGATGGCCGCCCCGCTCGGGGGCGGTTCCACGCGGCCGTCCAGGATCGCGGCCGCGTCGGTGGTGATGATCCTCGTCCGGCGCCGCCGCGAAGCCCGGCGATCCTGCCACACCGTGTTCACTGCCAGCCGGTGGAGCCAGGTGCTGAAGGCCGCCTCGGCGCGGTAGGTTCCCAGCTTCCGCCAGGCCTGGACGAAAGCGTCCTGGGTGAGCCGTTCCGCGTCCCCGGTATCGGCCGTGAGCCGCAGGCAGACCGCGTACACCCGGCTGACGTATCTCCGGTAGAGGTCCTCGAACGCCTCCGCGTCGCCGCCCTGAGCCCGGGCGACGAGGGTCTCCACGCTCCCTCCCGGGGTGTCCGCGGACCCGTTCGGGTCCGATCCCGTTCCCGGGTTCCGGTGCGCCTTCTGTTCTTCGTTCGCGTCCATGAGATGCCGGTAAACGTTGAAAGGTTGTAACAGGTATACGCTTTCGGCGAAAGTCAGGACAGGCGGAAAAGGAGGTCGGGTATGAAGACCGGGGTCATGCTAGTTCTTTCGGGCATACTGCTCGCCGGCTGCGGGCGCGACGTCACGACGCAGCGCTCCAGGACCGAGCGGCTCCCTTCCGGAGCCCTCCGGATCAGCTATCCGGAACTGCCCGCCGACGGGGTGGCGTTCGAGGAGACCGCCCGGTGGGAGCTCTGGTCCGAAGAGGGGCCGTACCTTTTCTCTTCCATCGCCGATGTCACCGGAGGAGAAGCCTCCTTCTACCTGCTCGATGATGGGAACCATCAGGTGGTGGAACTCTCCCCGGAGGGAGAAGTGGTGAACGTCTTCGGACGTGAGGGGTCGGGTCCGGGGGAGTTCCGCTACCCCCTGTATCTGGCCGTGGCCGGGGAGCGGCTCTGGGTGTCGGACGTGGGGAACCGCCGCTTCTCGGTCTTCGATCTCGACGGCACCTGCCTCGACGACGCGGCCTGGCCCGGGGCGAGCCGGCTGGTGGAGCCGTTCGCCGTCACCCCGGAGGGCGACATCCTGCACGGCGGCCAGTGGCCGCTGACCGTGGCCGAACTGGCCGAGCAGGATCCGCTCTTCTACCTGGCCGTCTTCGCCGGCCCCGGGCGCTGGCAGGAGGGTGCCCCGGTCATCCGGGACACCCTCGCGACCATGTACGGAGCGCTCTGGACTTCCTTCCCCATCCGGTCGCAGGAGGGGGGGGAGCGGGGCTGGTTCGGCGCCCCGGTCTTCAGCCCGACCTTCCACTGGAGCGCGGGTGAAGCCGGGATCGTCACTGTTACCGCGGCCGACTACCGTTTCGAACTGCGGGACTTCCAGGGCCGGGTGAGGCTCGAGGTGGTGGGGCCCGGGGTGCCGATCCCGGTCACCGAGGCCTGGAAGCGGTACTACTTCGACGTCATCGCTCCCCGCGAGCTGGGCCGCTACGGTCCCTTCACCCTGACCTCGGATTCCAGGGCCCGGTTCGTCTTCGCCGAAAAAGTGCCGGCCCTGGCGGGGATCGCGCTCGATCCTCGGGGGCGGATCTGGGTGGAGGTGGCCGCCGCCGAACCGGGGGAACGCCACGTCGACCTCTTCGCCGCCGATGGAACGTACCTGGGACGGGTGGGGGGGATCGGCCTGCCGGCGGCCTTCACCGCCGAAGGTCATGTCCTCTTCCGGGAGGTGGGTGCCGACGATCTCGACCGCTGGTGGGTGGGGCGATTGCCGGAGTGAGCTCCCGTCCTGTTTCAGCGCAGGGGGAGGGATTCTCCCCAGCGGCCGGTGAAGACCAGCCCGGACAGCGGGTGCCGGGTGCGTTCCTCCCGGCGGCGCGGCGTCACCCCTTCCGGAACGGCGGCGGGATCCCCTTCATACCCGACGGCGAGCATCGCCACCGGCTCCCAGCCGGCGGGAATGGCGAAGCGCTCGCAGGCGCGGTCGCGGCTGAACCCCCCCATGGGGTGAACCGCCAGTCCGGTGGCGACGGCCTGGAGGCTGAGGTTCCCCGTCGCCAGGCCCACATCATGCCAGGCATGCCGGTTCCGCTCCCCGGTCAGCTCGAAGCTCGCCTTGGCCACGGTCAGGATGAGGACCGGGGCACGGCGGGCCCAGAGGGCGTTCCCCCCGGTCAGGCACGCCGCCAGGTGCTCGAAGGTATCGCTCTCTCCACGTACACCCGCGATGAACCGCCACGGCTGTTCGTTGAAGCTCGAGGCCGCCCAGCGGGCCGCGTCGAACAGGGCGGCGAGCTTTTCCGGTTCCACGGCCCGATCGGCGAAGACGATCGGGCTCCAGCGCGCCCGGATCGGCCCGTGAACATCGTCACGGGTGGAGAACTCACCAGTATTCATATCCGGACTCCTTCCCGGCCACCCGGGGCGGCCGCTCGTTCAGGTCGGTGATCCGTCGGTATGGTGGGCCGGAATCGGACCGGATTCAAGCCAGTGTCATGTCACGCAACACCTGTCGTATTCGAGCGGCGCTGCATCCCGGCCGGCGGCGTTGCGCCTCCTCGCCGTAGCGCGGCTGATTCTCCGTGATATCGCCCGGCGATTGGGGCATCCTGTAGCCGGTACCGCTCACCGTGGCCGAGGAGCCCGCCATGCTCACGCTGGCCGCCATCACTCTGCGCGAGATCGCGCTCGAGCTCGTCGAACCCTTCCGGATCTCCTCGGGCGAGACCCGGCACCGGCGCATCCTGCTGCTGGAACTCCTTGACACCGACGGGGTGCGGGCCTGGTCGGAAGGCGTGGCCGGGGAGCGACCCAACTACTCCGCCGAGACCATCGATACGGCCTGGCTCATGATCCGCGACCACGTCGCCCCCCGGGTGCTCGGGGTCCGATTCGAGAGCGCGGCCGACGTGCACCCCCGGCTCACCGTCGATTTCCGCGGGAACCCCATGGCCAGAGCGGCGGTGGAAATGGGCATGTGGTGTCTGGAGGCGCAACGGCGCGGGCTCTCTCTGGCCCGGCTGCTCGGCGGGGAGCGGGAGAAGGTGGCGGCCGGCATCTCGATCGGGATCCAGGATTCACCCGATATTCTGGCCGAGAAGGCGGTCACGGCACTCACCCGCGGCTACCGGAAGATCAAGCTCAAGATCGAACCGGGGCGCGACCTGGCCTTCATACGGGCGGTCCGTGAAGTCTGCGGACCAGATGCCCCGCTCATGGTCGACGCCAACAACGCCTACACCCTGGACGATCTCCCCCGCCTGACCGAACTCGATACCTTCGCGCTCATGATGATCGAACAACCCCTGGCCGCCGATGATCTCGTCCAGCACGCCGCCCTGCAGGCTGAACTCGTAACTCCGATCTGCCTCGATGAATCGATCACCGGGCCCGACCGGGTGCGCGACATGCTCACGCTGGGGAGCGGGCGGATCGTGAATCTCAAACCGGGACGGGTGGGGGGATTCACCCCGGCGCTGCAGATCCACGCGTTGTGCGTCGACGCGGGGGTCCCGCTGTGGTGCGGGGGGATGCTCGAAAGCGGAGTGGGGCGCGGGTTCAATATCGCGCTGGCCTCGCTGCCCGGCTTCACCCTGCCGGGGGATATCTCGCCCAGTGAGCGATACTGGAGGCACGATGTCGTGGAGCCGGGGTGGACGATGGATGAAACCGGCATGATCGGCGTGCCGCACACCGAACCCGGCACGGGGGTGCAGGTCGATCGCGACCGGATCGCAGCGCTGACCGTCCGGGAGGAGACGGTCCGGGCCCGATGAGCCGCCTGCTGGCCGATGCCCGCGGGCTCCCCTTCGAGCCCATGATCCCGCCGGTGCGGATCGTCTCTCTGGTGCCGTGCATCACCGAACTGCTCTTCGACCTGGGGCTGGGTCGCAGCGAAGTGGTGGGACGCACCCGCTACTGCGTCCATCCGGCCGCGGCCGTGGCCCCGGTGCCGGTGGTGGGCGGCACCCGGGACGTGGTGATCGAGACCGTTCTCGCCCGAGCCCCCGATCTCGTCATCGCCGGCCGCGAGGAGAACCGGCGCTCCGACATCGAGCGGCTCGAGGCGGCCGGCGACGCCCCCCCGATCTTCGTGGTGGATCCGTGCAGCGTCGCGGACGCGGTGACCATGATCGGGACGATCGGGGAACTGATCGGCCGGGACGAGGCCGCCGCCGAGCACGACGTTGCGACGAGCGGCGCCGAGGCAAAGCCCAAGTCA
>CAYSYY010000003.1:0-8288 GCA_964435265.1 uncultured Gemmatimonadota bacterium | reverse complement strand
GCCGAGCTGGCGAGGCGGATCGAGGATCTGGCCCGGGGCATCGATCCCCCCACTCTCGGCAGTGCGGTCTATCTGGTCTGGGCCGATCCGTGGATGACCGTCGCCCCCGGCACCTTCATCTCCTCGATGCTCAGATACGCCGGCTTCGTCAACGCCATCTGGCCCTCGTGGCTGGCGGACCGCACCTTCCCCACCCCCGAGGCCGCCCGCTATCCCGTGATCACCCTGCCCGAGGTCGTCGCCCTGGCCCCGGGTACGATCCTGCTCCCCAGCGAGCCCCATCCCTTCACCGGGGACGAGGCCGAGGCGCTCGCCTCCGAGTTCGCCGGGCTCGATCCCCGCTTCGGCCGACGGGTCAGGATCCGCCGGGTGGACGGCGAGCTCTTCTCCTGGTACGGCTCGCGGATGGAACTCGCGCTGGAGAGTTTCTCGACCGGGCTCTCCGAAACCTCCTCCGCGGCCGGGCGTAGGTGAAGGGAGAACCCGGCGGCCATCGGACCCCGGCCGTATACTTGAGGGACTGGAGGGACGATCATGAGAGATAAATCGAACCGGAGCGGGCCCCGGCGCCGGGCGACCGCGGCGGCGGCGCTCGGGACGCTCCTGCTGCTCCCGACGGTCACCGGAGCCCAGCCGGACGCGCCGGCCCCGCAGTACACCGCCCGGGGTCTGCAGTTCACCTCGCTCGCCAACATGCCGATTGCGGGTCTGCTGGAGCGGGGGGCTTATGAGATCGACCTGCGGATGTACCCCGAAGGCGGTCTCTACTCTTTCGTGACGATCGGGTTCCTGCGGTCGATGAACGTGGGTTTCAGCTACGGCGCCGGGAACGTGATCGGCCGGGGCCGGGTGGAATGGAATCCGAACGTCGAATTCGCCATCAAGGTGCGTCTCATCCCGGAGTCCGCGGTCTTCCCCGCGCTGGCGCTCGGGTATGCCAGCCAGGGCTACGGGCCGTGGCTCGGCGATCAGGGTCTGGAACGCTATACCGTGAAGTCCCCCGGTTTCTACGCGGTGGTGAGCAAGAACTACGTCCTGCTCACCGAGATCGGGGTGCACGCGGGGATCAACCGCAGCCGTGAGGCCGACGATGACAACGATCTGAACATCTTCGGAGGCATCGATCTCGCGGTGGGACCCGATATCTACCTGGTCGCCGAATACGACACCGCCATCAACGACAACGATCAGGAGGCTCTCGGGTACGGGAACGGGTACCTCAATTTCGGGATCAAGTGGGCGGCCAGCGAACAGCTGCGTCTCGAGCTCTTCTTCACCAACCTCCTCGACAATGTGCGCGGAGCGGGCAAGGACGTCACCATCGAGAACATCGCCCGCACCCTGGGGGGGGCGGGGCGGGAGATCAGGATCGTATATACGGACTGGTTCTGATCCGGAGGCCATCTTTTACGTCATCTCGGCGTTGCCCGTAGTCACCGCGGGTGCGGCGCCGGGCTAACTGCGTCTCCGCCCGCCTGGTCGGCTTTCCTGATCTGACTTTCCCCGTTGCGCTCCCATGCCCTGAACCGTTTATGCTGAAGCGTTCCGATCCGATACCGGGGGGAGGAGGGTACGATGCGTCTGGCCATCATCGGTCCGCCGCTGGCGGGCAAAACGACCCTCTTCAGCACCCTGACAGGCCTGGAGGCGTCCGAGGGCACGAGTCGGGAAGGCGACGTGCACCTGGGACGGTTCGCCGTGCCCGATCCGCGACTCGACCGGCTGGCCGCCGCGCTGCCCCATCCGCAGGTGACGGGAGTGAAGGTGGAGATCGCGGACCTGCCCGGAGTCGGGGGAGAAGCGGGCGGCACCCGAGGGCTGGACGAGAAGCTCCTGGCTCCCGCCCGCACGGCCGACGCGCTGGTGCTGGTGGTGCGTGCCTTCGGGCGCCCGACCGTCCCGCACCCGGCGGGGCGGATCGATCCGGTCGCCGACCTGCAGGCCGTCTGGGACGATCTGCTCATGGCCGACCTCATGAGCGCGGAGAAGAGGCTGGAGAAGCTGCGCGCGCTGATCGGCAAAGCCGGGGCCGACCGGGAGGAGGTCGCCGAGGCGGACGCGCTCACCCGGGTCGCCGACGTGCTGGAGGCGGGACGCAGCGCCGCTGCGGCGGGGCTCAGCGATGAGGAAGAACGGCTGTTGCGGGGCTTCGGGTTCCTGAGCGCCAAGCCGAGACTGGTGATCGTGAACGTGGGCGAGGAACAGCTCCCAGCCCGGATCGAGGCCGGCTGGCGGGCCTGGAGCGGGGAACATGAAGCGGAGATCCTGGCCCTGCCGGCCGATCTCCTGCTCGAGATCGGACGTCTTCCGGCCGACGAAGCACGGGAATTCGCAGCCGCGTACGGGGTGGACCCGGCCCGGGCGGTCGAGGTGGTGACCGCGGCTTACCGGGCGCTCGACATCATCACCTTCTATACCGCCACCGGCGGGCGCGAACTCCGGGCCTGGACCCGGCCGCGAGGAGGCACGATCCTCGAGGCCGCCGGGTCGATCCACAGCGACCTGGAACGCGGTTTCATCCGGGCCGAGGTGGTGGGGGTCGAGGATCTGGTCGCGGCCGGGTCGTGGAGTGAAGCGCGCAAAGCGGGACTGGTACGACAGGAGGGAAAGTCGTACCGTGTAGCGGACGGCGACGTCGTGAACATCCGGTTCGCGGTGTGATCGGAACCGACGATGGAGGATTCCGGTATCAGACAGATGATCGATTCCCTGGCGCGGCGCCGGGGGGAGTACAGTCCCGAAGCGTACTTCTTCACCCTCGAGGCGCTGAACCTCGCGGCCGCCCGCCTCCCGGTGCGGCGGCACCTCTCCGGCCCCGAGCTCCTGCGCGGTATCGTATTCCTCGCCTGGCAGCGGTTCGGGGAATCCGCCGCCCTGATCCTCGATGATTGGGGAGTCTGCCGTACGCGCGATTTCGGAGTGATCGTCCTGGATCTGGTGGAGGAAGGCATTCTCAGCAAGACCGAGGATGACTCGCTCGAGGATTTCGAGAATGTCTTCGACCTCCGGGAGGCGATCCGGGAAGAGGGCTGGCGCCAGAGGTGGCGGCATGAAGGGTCCAACGAGATCTTCCGCCGGCCCGGGATGAGGACCGATGACTGAGACCGGCTCTGAACGCACCGCCGAACTGCTCCGGCGGCTGCAACAGCGGCCCATCCTCATCATCGGCGACCTCATGCTCGACCGGTACATCTGGGGCCGGGTGAGCCGGATGAGTCCGGAAGCCCCGGTTCCGGTGGTGGAGGTAGAGCGGGAGGCGGCGAGTCTCGGCGGGGCCGCGAATGTCGCCGCGAACGTCCTGGAACTCGGTGCCCGCCCTATCGTGATCGGATTGACCGGGGCTGACGACGCCGGAGATGCCCTGCGGATGCTGATGCACGAACGCGGCCTCCCGGTCAACGGACTCATCACCGATCCTGACCGCCCGACCACCGTGAAGACCCGGATCATCGCCCACCAGCAGCACATCGTGCGGGCCGACCGGGAGAGCCGCCGCCCGGCCGACACACAGATCGCAGAAGAGCTCTACCGGACCGCGGTCGACACCCTTTCCGTGGTCGATGCCGTGATCCTGCAGGACTACAACAAGGGGGTGCTGTCGGCCGCGGTGGTCGCCCGGATCCTGCCGTCGCTGCTCGCCGCGAACGTGCCGGTGACGGTGGATCCCAAGTTCGAGCGTTTCTTCGATTACCGGGGGGTGACGGTCTTCAAGCCGAACCTCCGCGAGGTCGAGATGGCCCTCTCCACCCACCTGGAAGATGAGGGGAGCGTGGAAGCGGCGGCCCGGGTGCTGCAGGAGCGGCTGGCTGTCGCCAATGTGCTCATCACCCGGGGGGAACACGGGATGACGCTGTTGGAAGCGAACGGTGAGGTATCGCACGTCGGCGCGCGGGCCCGGCATGTCTACGATGTCTCCGGCGCCGGTGATACCGTCATCGCCACCCTCACGGCCATGCTGGCGGCGGGCGCCGGCATCCGGGAAGCCACGACCCTGGCGAACCATGCCGCCGGCGTGGTGGTCGGTGAAGTCGGCGCGATCCCGATCACGGCCCGTGATCTGCTGGCGGCGGTCCGCGATGCCGGGGAGTGAGGCCGCCGGAAAGATCGTCGATCGGGTCGATGCGGCCCGGATCTGCCGCCGCTGGCGGGAGCGGGGCGAACGGATCGTGTTCACCAACGGGGTCTTCGATCTCCTGCATCGGGGCCATGTGGAGTACCTTATCGAAGCCCGCCGGCGGGGTACCCGGCTCATCGTGGGCGTCAATGACGACGATTCGGCCCGACGCCTCGGGAAGGGAGCGGATCGGCCGATCAATCCGCTCGGCGATCGGTGCGCCGTCCTGGCCGGTCTCGCCGCGGTTGACCTGATCGTTCCCTTCTCCGAAGATACACCCCTGGACCTGATCGTCCTGCTCCAGCCCGAGGTGCTGGTGAAGGGGGGCGATTGGACCGAGGAGAACGTCGTCGGAGCAGCCGAGGTCCGGGCCCGCGGCGGCGATGTGGTCCTGGTTCCGGTGCGGACCGGTTACTCCACGACCGCCTTGATCGCGCGGATCCGTGCGGCCGGGGAGGCGGCGTCCACCACCTGAAGTGGAACGGAACATAGGAGTCGATGGAGCACGAACCTGACAGCGGACGCCCGGGGCAGGAGTGGGAAGATCCCGCCGATCTGCTCGTCCGGGGACAGGCCGCCCTGGCCGAAGGACGCCCGGCTGTGGCCCGGGAGGCTCTCGAACGCGTGCTGGCGTGTGAAGGACCCTCCCCCGTTCTCCTGGACGCACTGAGCACATGCTATGCTGAATTGAACGATCCGGAACGGGCCGGGGAGTTCCAGTCCCTGGCCGCCGACCTCGATCCGCGGCCGCTGACCCGCGAAGAGCACGAGGGAGGACCCGCCATGACCGATGATACCGAGCGCACCCGGGAACCGGACGAGGAGGGTGAGGGCGAGGCGTACAGCTTCGACGACTCATCGCTCGAACTCGACGACACCGGTGACCCCGCCGATGCCCTGCGCGAGCTTGAAGCGCTTCTGCAGGGCGTCGGAGCTTCCCTGGAGGGGGATGAAGAGGGGGAGGAGGGGGCGGCGGAAGAACCGGCCGCCGGGACGGAGGAAACCGGTCCGGGGCTGATGGAAGCCGTCGGTACGGAACCGGAACCCGAAGCGGGCGGCGACCGCTCCGATATTTGGAAGAAGATCCTGGAACAGGCCGAAGCGGCCGAGCGGGGTGAGTACCACGGGATCGAAGACCTCGAGGCCCTGGCCGAGCTCGCTCCGGTCGAGCCGGAGGAGGAGGCGCCCGCGGAAGCGGTCGAAGAGCTCGAGGTGGTCGGGGAGGATCTGGAGGAGCCGCCGGTCGAGCCGGAGGAGGAGGCGCCCGCGGAAGCGGTCGAAGAGCTCGAGGTGGTCGGGGCGGTCGAGATCGATACCACGGCTTTTACCGGTGAGGCGCCGGAGGCTGAGGGACTCGAGGTGCTCGACAGCCTCGAGATCGACGCCACGGCCTTCGAGGGAACCGAAGCGGCCGCTGACGCGGCTGAGGCGGAGACGCCGGATGATTCTTTCGTTCTCGGTCCGGTCGAACTCTCCGACGAGGTCGTCGAGCAGATGACAGACGGTCTGGATATCGACACCTCCTTCAAGGTGATGGGCGATGAGGTCGAAGCGGCGGAGTTCGTCCCGGACTCCGCCGGAGAAGAAGCGGAGCCCGCGGCGGGGATCGAGACCGCCGCGGAACCGGGTGCGGAAATGGATGTGGATGAGGCTCTTCGGGCGCTGGAGGAGGAACTCGGAGTGGTCGGGGAGGACGCCGGAGCGGTCGGAGCGGTCGGGGAGATCGCCCTCGATGACGCGCTCGACGAAATCGGATCCGAGCTGGAGGCCGAACCGGGGATCGAGGAACTGGGCGCCGAGGCCGATGAGATCCCCGTCCCGGAAGCGGAGACGTTGGAGGAGAGCGTCTCATCACTGCCGACCTCGGTCGGCATCGCCAGCGTCGACGACTCGATCAAGATCGCGATCCAGGCCGAGATCCTGGTCGGGAAAGGACACCTCAAGGAGGCGGTGCGGCTCTTTGAGGCTCTGCAGCTCTGGGCTCCGGATCGGGAATCGTTCAAGGTTCGCCTCGAGGAACTCAGACGACAGATCCAGCCGACCGAGTAGGATGGGAAACGTCGTCCATACCCGCCGGCGGGAGCGCCTGTGGGACACTCATGCCCTGCAGACGCTCGACGCCCTGCTCGTCAGTTCACCCGTTAACTGCCGTTACCTCTGCGGGTTCACCGGTTCCGCCTCACTGCTGCTGATGACTCCCCGCCGGGCCCACTTCATCACCGACGGACGTTACCGCGAACAGGCCCGTGAGGAGGTCTGTGACGCGGAGGTCCACATCGCCCCGGGACCCCTCCTGCCCGCTCTCGGGAAGATCCTCCGATCCTCATCGGCGGTGGGATTCGAAGAGGATGACCTCACCGTGGCGGCCGGCCGGCAGCTCGCCGAGGTTTCCCCCCACCTGACCTGGATCCCGACGAGCGGGCTCGTCGAGGGGCTGCGGCTGATAAAGGATGAGGGCGAGATCGGACGGCTCCGTGAGGCGGCCGGGATCGCCTGCACGGTCATGGGCGAAACCGCCGCACTCATCGGGGAGGGGACCTCGGAAGTGGAGATCGCCGCGGCGCTGGAGGCAGGACTCCGGCTCAACGGGAGCGACGGCTCGAGCTTCGAGCCGATCGTCGTCTCGGGCCGGCGCGGGGCGCTGCCGCACGGACGCCCGAGCGAGCGACGTCTCTTAACCGGTGAGGCGGTCACCCTCGATTTCGGCGCCGTCCGCGAGGGCTACCACAGCGACATCACGCGCACCTTCGTCGTCGGCTCTCCGGATCGCGAGCTCCTCCGCTGGCGGGATGTCCTCGAGGAGACCATCGAGACCGTCCTCGCCCGGACGGAACCGGGCTGTCCCGGGCAGGAACTCGACACCGCCGCGCGTCAGGTGATCGACGCGGCGGGTCTGGGTGACTATTTTGTGCACAATCTCGGCCACGGGCTCGGGCTCGAGGTTCATGAGGGACCGCGACTCTCACGCACCTCCCCCGACACCCTGGCCGTCGGCATGGTCTTCACCATCGAACCGGGGATCTATGTGCCGGAGCGTGGGGGGATACGGATCGAAGAGGATGTCGTGCTCACCGAGAACGGGCCTGAGATCCTCACCTCCTTCCCCCGGACGTTGAAGCCTCCCCAGAACTGAACGGATCGGTCATGGCGACAACAGCGGATTTCAGGAACGGGATGACCTTCCGGCTGGATGCCGAGCTCTGGAAGATCCTGGAGTTCCTTCATGTCAAACCCGGTAAAGGAGGTGCCTTCGTCCGTACCAAACTCCGCCGCCTCTCCGACGGGGCGGTCATCGAGAGGACTTTCCGGGCCGGTGAAAAGATCGATGAGGTTCGTATCGTCGCGCGGGAGATGCAGTACCTGTACGAATCGAACGGCCTGTACTACTTCATGGACACCGAGACTTTCGAGCAGTACCCGCTGGCCGGGGAACTGATCAGGGATATCATCCCCTTCCTGAAGGAAGCCATGAACGTCAAGGTCCTCTGGCACGATGAGACACCCCTCTGGGCGGAG
This sequence comes from uncultured Gemmatimonadota bacterium, assembly GCA_964435265.1. Taxonomy (GTDB): domain Bacteria; phylum Blakebacterota; class Blakebacteria; order Blakebacterales; family Blakebacteraceae; genus CAYSYY01. The sequence continues at coordinate 658 of CAYSYY010000003.1, read as the reverse complement.
GTCGGACAGTTCGTGGAACTGGAGGTGCGCGACACCGATCCGGGAGTCCGCGGGGACACCGCCACGGGCGGCTCGAAACCCGCGGCACTGGAAACGGGGCTCACGATTCAGGTACCGTTGTTCGTCAACCAGGGGGATGTCGTGAAGGTGGATACGACCACGGGAGAGTACATCACCCGCGTCTGAACGGAGACTCCAGGCATGAATGAGCGGGACATCCGCACCCTGATCAGGATCGTGGAAGAGACCGGGATCGAGGAACTGGAGATCCGGAGCTGGTGGGGGCGCAGGATACGAGTCACGAAACGGCTCTCCGGAGCCCCGCCGGTCGCACCCGCGGTTGGGGCCGGGCCGGCGTACACGATCACCGGGCCGGCTCCGCCGCCCGTCTCCCCGGCCGAGGCCGCCGGCGGGAAGGGCACGGGGCCGTACTATTCCGAGGACACGCACTACCTTATCCACTCCCCGATCGTGGGCACCTTCTACCGGGCTCCGGCGCCCGACGCCCCCCCGTACATCGAGATCGGCGACACCATCAAGGCGGGGCAGGTCGTCTGCATCGTCGAAGCGATGAAACTCAAGAACGAGATCCAGGCCGAACGGGGGGGAACGGTCGTGGACATCCTCGTCGAGAACGCCACCCCCGTCGAGTACAACC
>CAYSYY010000002.1:0-27485 GCA_964435265.1 uncultured Gemmatimonadota bacterium | reverse complement strand
GAACACCACCCGGCTGGTGAACGCGCGCTTCGACTGGTGGCTGCACGCAGTCATCATCATGATCTTTCCGATCCTGATCCTGCATTCCAAGCACCGGCATATCTTCCTGGCGCCGATCGCGGTGCTCCTGCGCACCCCCCGCCTCTGGGACGTGCCGCAGCTGAACCTCGATTTCGAATCGGTCGAGTCCGAAGACGAGATCGTTCTGGGACTGGAGACGGTGGCGGCCGTGCCCTGGAAGCTGCGGCTCGATTTCCTGGCCTGCGTGGAGTGCAAGCGCTGCACCGACAACTGCCCGGCCGCCCAGGCCGGTCAGGAACTGCGCCCGGCCGATTTCGTCAAGGCGGGGCAGACGGCTCTGCTGCACGGATCGCCCGGGGACGCGGTCATCGGCACCATCATCACCGAAACCGCTCTGGGGCAGTGCACCAGCTGCATGGCGTGCGAGAACATCTGCCCGGTAGGCATCGAGCACTCCCGGCTGCTGGCCGGAGCCAAGTTCGCCCAGACCCTGGCTATCGGTACCGGCGGGGTGGCTACGGAGTTCTTCAAGGCCGTGAACAATACCGGCAATCCCTTTTCGGCTTCCTCCGAAGAGCGCTCGGCCCTCATCGCCGCCCTCGATATCCCGATCTACGAGCAGGGGAGTACCGCGTACCTGCTCTGGCTCGGCTGTGTCTGGTCGTACAATCCCGATCTGCGGCGCACCGTCGAGGCGACGGTGGCGGTGTTGAAGAAAGCCGGCGTCTCCTTCGGGGTGCTGCCCGCGGAGGGCTGCAGCGGGCATCACTCCCGCCGGCAGGGTGAGGAGATGCAGTTCCAGATGCTGGCCGGGGAGAACTGCCGGCGGTTCATCGAGTTCGAGGTCACGCGGATCGTCACCGGCTGCCCCCACTGCGTGAATACCTTCCGGCACGAGTACCACGACTACCTCGACGGCCATTCCATCGAAGTCCTCCATCACTCCGAGCTCTTCGCCCGCCTGCTGGCCGACGGTTCGCTGCGGCTGAGAACCCCTGAAGCGGCCGGTCCGGTCGCTGGCGGTACCACCTCCGGAACGACCGCCGCCGGAGCTGCCGCCGCCGGAGCGATCGCCGTCGGAACTGCCGCCGCCGACACGATCGCCGGCCGGCGCCTCACCTACCACGATCCCTGCTACCTGGGCCGCTATGAGGGGATCCTCGCCGAGCCCCGGGCGCTCATCCGGGCCGCCGGGCACACCCTGATCGAGGCGGAGCAGAACCGGGCCCGCTCCTACTGCTGCGGCGGCGGAGCCGCGGGCTTCATGCTCGAGGCCGAGGGCGAGAACCGGATCGACCAGGAGCGCAAGCGCCACCTCGAGGCGACCGGCGCCGGTGCTCTGGTGACCGCCTGTCCCGAATGCCGGATGATGCTCGCCGGCACGCTGGAGGAGACCTTCGATATCGCCGAGATCCTGCTCGCGGCGGTGGAGTAGACGACGGACTCTCGGCACTGGTGCCCAACCCGGACTCACGGCACTGTTGCCCAACCCGGACTCCAGGCGGTCGGGCAGGACGATAACTCCCGGTGATGGAACGGGGTGGATCCTGAGTTCACCCGGCCGACCGAGCGATCCCCTGACGGCGGTGCGCTTTCAGATTGACGGATCTCTCTCCGGCCGATAGCTTACTTAACGTTAAGTAAGGAACGGGCGCAGAGGAACCGGATTCCATGGATACGAAGCAGACCCTCATCCGCGAGGCCCTCAGGCTGTTCCTGAGCCGGGGCTACGATACCGCCACCCTCACCGAGATCGCCGGGCGGGTGGGCATCACCAAACCCGCCATCTACTACCACTTCCGGAACAAGGAGGAGCTGGCCGAGGGGGTTCTGGACCACTTCATCCGCGTCATGACCGACTGGAGCCGCACCCGGTTCGGGGAATGTGCGACCACCCGCGAACTGCTGCAGGCTTTCTTCGCCTCGCTGCAGGATTTCGCGCGGGTCGAGAGAATCCTGCTCGAGGCTGATCCCCGGGAACCCGAAGCGGGCGGCAGCTTCGCCGATTTCGTGACCAGCGCGGCCCGCGGCAATCCGCGCTTCCGTGAGCGGATAACGGCGATCTTCGCCGCCACCCGGCAGCATCTGGCGTCCCGGATCAGGAGCGGGCAGGAGGCGGGCGAGATCAGACCAGATCTGGATGCCGACCTCGCGGCCCTGCACATCCATGCCCTGATCGAGGGGGTGGGTTTCCTCGACGGGTTCGGATCCATCACTTCCCGACCGGAGATCGCTGAGGCTCTATTCACCCACATCTGGGAGGGATTGCAGGCATGACCGCTCGTCTCGACCGACCCGACGCCGGATCGCAGAGAGGGCGGACGGTCGCCCGGCCGGATCCCCTGACCGCCCTGGCGGCGACCGTCATCGTCTACGTTCTGGGGGTCTTCATCATACCCGCTCTGCCCCCGCTCAGGTCCCTGACGGCGGCCGTGCCGTGGCTCAGCAGCGGGACGATAACGCAGACGGTCCTCCTGCTCTCCTCACTGCTCCTGATGAGGTTCCTGGGCCGCCGGCCGCTGCGGGACTACGGGTTCCGGTCGACCGGCTGGCGTCAGCTCCTCGCTCCGGTCGGAGCGGCCGTCGGGATCGCGCTGGCCGGGCTCGTCCTGTTCTCGGTCCTGACCATGCTGGCCGGAGCCTCCGGCCCGGGCCCCGGGATGCACCCCGCCGCCCGGCAGGGATTCGTGCATACCGTCCTGACGGTCTGGATCTACGCCAGCCTGTGCGAGGAGATGCTCTACCGCGGCTGGCTGCAGACCTGTTTGAGCCCGTGGCGCGGGGAGCGGGGCGGGACGGCCCTCTCCCCGGCGGTGCTCATCCCCGCCCTCATCTTCAGCCTGGGCCACCTCTGCCTGCTCGGATCGATCGGCACCCTCATGCTCGTCTCGATCCTGCTCATGACCTTCGCGATCGGCTGGGTGGCCGGGTACCACCGGGCGAAGACGCAGAGCCTGCTCCCGGCGTTCCTCGCCCACCTGACCGCCAACGTCGTAGGTTCGGGCGTTCCGCTGCTGATGAGCCGCCTCATGACGGGCCGGCCGGGAATGCCGTGACCGATGCGCCCTCCGGCCGGAGGGCCGGTAAGGATCGAGGGGATCGATTGAGGAGCCTGAGGGTATCGATTGAGCGGATCGATCGACCGGATCGGTCGAGAGGGACCAGAAGAAAGGGGCGCCCCGGAGGGCGCCCCTGCGCGTGAGGACCTCCAGAGACCTCAGCGGCTTGGTGGAACCAGGGTGATATCCAGAGTGGCGCACTCGTCCTCGCCATCGTTGTTGAAGTCGTAACAGTCGTCGTTGCTGTACAGGTGGATGGTGCCGGTGCCGATGGTGTACCGGAAGACCGACTTCCAGCCGTCCGAGTTATCGGTGATGATGACCATGTCGCCGAAGATCTCGACCGTTCCGGTGCTGTTCTCGGCCGACTCGCCGGGGAAGGTTATCGAGAACGCCATGCTGCCGTCGCCGGCGATGTCGATGGTGAAGCTCCCCCCCTCAGTGATCATGTCGTAGGTGTCGGACGGATTCTCCAGGCCGGTCAGGAGGAAGTGGCTGGCCACCCACGAGCCGGTGAAGTCGGCCATGGTGGCCGGGGTGGAGGCTGCCAGGACGATCTCGAGCACGGCTCCCTCATCGTCACCCAGCTCGTCGAAGTTCCAGTGGTCGGGTTTGCGGATGGTCCAGGTGTTCCCGTCGAGTTCCTGCCACATGTACTGCGTCTCGAGCTCCCCGACCATATCGATCATGAGCAGGTCGCCGAACAGAGCGGTCGTCCCGCTCTGGATCTCGAAGGAGTCGCAGGGCGCGGCCATGAGCATCTGGAAGCTGCCGTCGCTCTCCACGACCATGGTCGCCATGGCCTTCTGGGCGATCATGTCGAAGGTGTCCCCGACCCCCTCGCCGGTATAGGTCCAGCCGGTGGCCACCCAGGCGCCGGCGTAGTCGCCGACCGCACCGACGGTGATCGCTTCGAGCGTGATCTCGGCGACGGCGGGATCCTTGTCGCCGTCCTGGTCCCAGTCGTACGATTCGCCCACGCTCTTCAGCTCGATGGTGGAGCCGTCGACGGTCACCTGGACGACGGTGTCCTCATCCTCGCCCGTGAAGTCCATGACCAGGATGTTCCCGATGACGGTCAAAGTCGCCGTCTCGATCTCGACGCCGGTGATATCATCCTCGTCGGGCCGGAAGAGGTTCACCATGGTGTAGGAACCGTCGGCTTCGATCTGCATGGTGAGGGCGATGTCATCGGAGCCGGTCAGGTAGGTCTGGCCCGGGTTCTCGGGGTTCGTGAGGACCATCGAGGTGAAGCTGTAGTACCCCGCCAGTGTGCTCAGGCTCAGTTCGGATATCGGCTCCAGGGTGATGGTCACCAGGGCGGGGAGTTCGGTGTCGCCCCCGAAATTGTAGGTGGCATCGCTGCGCGTCAGGGTGATGGCCGTACCCACGACCTGCAGGCCGACGGTGGCGTCCCCCTCGGTGCCGGGGAAGTCGGTGAAGAGGCTGTCCCCGCCGCTCGTCAGGGTGCTCGTGCCGCTCAGGACCTGCGCGCCGCCCTCTCCGGGGAAGGCCATGACGACGGTGGTGGCGCCGGCGGCCGTCATCTTCAGGGTGAAGAAACCGCCGTGGGCGACCAGATCGATGCTCTCGTGGATTCCGGCGGGATCGCTCCAGACGAAGTGCGTGGCCTTGAACGATCCGGCCAGATCGGACAGGTCGAGGTCGCCGCTGTCCTCGGGATGCTGGAAGACGAGCACCTCGGTGGCCGCCTCGTCGGTGCCGTCGTCGTTGAAGTCGTACTGGGATCCGGTGTGGGTGACGGTCAGGATCCCGCCCACCAGCAGGTAGGACATCGTCATCGTTTCGCTGGCGGTCGTGATGGTCAGGGTCGATGCATCGGCCTCGATCGAACCGGTATCGGTCTCGGTGCCGTCGTCGCTGGTGATGATGACGGTCAGGTCGCCGTCGGCCTCGACCACCAGGCTGAGGCGGACTCCCTGAGCGTACAGATCGACGTGCTGGGAGGTATTGGCGTTGTTGGTCACGACGTGGCTGGTCGTGACCCAGGTGCCGACCAGGGCGGCCAGGTAGTCGGTCTCCTCATCCTGCTGCATCAGTTCGTCGCAGGCCCCGGCGAAGGCCGCGACGAGCAGGATGACCAGTACCAGGGAAAGGCGCCTGAGCTTCATGGGAATCTCCTTAGGGATGTACGGCTCCGGCCGGGACGGGCGTACTCCACCCATCTCCGGAGAATGGACATGTCCAAGGCGGGCTGGCTGTTCCCATACGGGAACGAGGACATCACTACAATACTCATCATTCCGGCCGGCGGAGTCAAGCGGGGAGTCGGAGGCGGGAACCGGCCGGCGGAGTCAAAGTCAAGTGGAGACAGGTGCGCCGTTTCAGCGCCCGCTGCCGTTCAGCGGCCGGTGGTTGGGACAGTCGATCCGCAGGTCTTCGAGCGGGATCGGTTCGTCCCGGCGCCGGCAGTAGTAGCGGCTCTCGTCCCACGAGACAGGGTCGAAGAAGGCGCACGAGGCGCACATGCGCTCCGCGGGGATGAACCCCCCCTCGACCTGCCGGCGGAGCAGGCGGGTCAGGGTGGCCAGCAGCGCGAGCTGGTGCTCAGGGGTGAGCCCGATGATGACCTCCTCGATCGGATCGGCCCAGGCCATGAGCCGGTCGGCCGTGCGCCGCCCCTTCGGGGTGAGCCGGAAGAAAGCCACCCGTCCGTCTCTCTCGCTGCGGCGGCGGGAGATGAAGCCCTTGCGCACCAGCGCCTTCAGGCTGTCGCTGATCGTCGGCGGGGTGAGCTGCAGCACATCGGCCAGCGCTCCCACCGTGCCCCCGTCACCGTCGGCACTGCGCAGCTGGATGAGGAGGGAGGCCTGCAGGGTCGGGAGGCCGTGCCGGCGGGCCGCGCAGGTGCGGCAGTTCAGAGTGGCGTTCCCGTTCTCGATGAAGGTGAGCGCGATACGGGCCGGCAGGTGGTCGGCACGGTGCCCGGAATCGAAGACTGTCATGCTCCCTCTTCCTAACGGATCTCGGGGCCCCATGCCCCGGCGGCGCGGTCCCAGACGATCCGGCCGCCCGTGATGGTATAGTCGGCGCGCGCGTCGAGGATCTCCGCGGGGGGGATGGTGAAGAGATCGCGGTCCATGATCACGATGTCCGCAAGCCGCCCCGGCGCCAGCGATCCCTTGACGTTCTCCAGGTGATCGGCGTAGGCGCTCCCCCAGGTGTAGTAGAAGATGCTCTCCCAGACGGTCAGCTTCTGCTCGGGGAACCACCCCGTCTCCGGTTCCATGCGCTGGATGTTGGTCCGGGTGACACTCGAGAACACTCCCCGCATCGGGTCGAGCGGTTCGACCGACCAGTCGGTTCCGAAGCCCAGCACCGCCCCGGCGTCGAGCAGGCTGCGCCAGGCATAGGCGGTCTTGCAGCGGTCGTAGCCGACCCGCTCTTCGGCAAAGCGCATGTCGGTGGTGCAGTGGGTCGGCTGCATGCTCGGCACCACTCCGAGCTGGCCGAAACGGCGGATGTCGTCGGGGATGAGGAGCTGGGCATGCTCGATGCGGTGACGCATGTCGTGCATGCCGTTCTCGATGACGGCCTGCTCCACCGCGTTGAGAACCATGTGCGAGCCCTTGTCGCCGATGGCGTGGGTGCCGGTCTGCCAGCCGTGCCGGTCGGCGTAGACGATCATGCGGGTGAGCTCCTCCTGGGTATAGATCGGCAGGCCGAAGAAATCGGGGCGGTCGGTGAAGGGCTCGAACATGGCCGCCGAGCCGTCGCCGAGAGTGCCGTCGATGAAGATCTTGGCCATCCCGATCCGTACCCAGTAGTCGCCGTCGCCGGTGCGCAGACCCTGCTCGACATAGCGTTCGATCCCTTCGATCCCCAGCCAGCCGGTCCAGCGCAGGGTCAGACGACCTTCGGCCTGCAGGGCGCGGATGACCTCCATCTCGGACAGGCTCGAACTGGTCTGCACGCTGGTCAGACCCAGTTCGGCGGCGTGCCGGAATCCGGCCACCAGGTCGTCTTTCTGCTGCTGCAGGCGCTCCTCGGCGCTCGGGCGCTCGCCCCGCCCCCCGACGCGCAGCAGGTTCTGGGCCGACTCGATCAGGATGCCGGTGGGCTCGCCGGTGCGTTGGTCGCGCTGGACCTCACCGGCGTGGGGATCGGGGGTGTCCCGGGTGATGCCGGAGAGTTCGAGAGCCAGCGAATTGACCCAGCAGGAGTGCCCGCTGGCGCGGGAGAGCCGGACCGGATTGTTCGGGGCGACCCGGTCGAGATCCTGCCTGGTCGGCCAGTCGTCGCTCGAGGTCCAGAGGGTATGGTCGTAGCGCGAGCCGGTGATCCACTCCCCCGGCTGAGCCCGGGCCACCCGTTCGGCGACCAGTTCGAGGACCTTCTCCAGGCTGTCGACCCCATACAGATTCAGGGTCCGCAACCCGGAGGAGCCGCTCCCGAAGTGACAGTGGGTGTCGTTGAAGCCGGGAATCACCAGCCGGCCCCGGGCATCCAGGACCTTGGTGTCGGGACCGATATACGGGTCGATCTCGGCCGCCGTCCCCACCGCCACGATCCACTCCCCCCGGGCGGCCAGGGCCTCGGCGCGGGGCAGCCGGCTGTCCATGGTGATGATCATGGCATTGGTGATCACCAGGGTGGCGGGCTCCGGCCCCGGAGCGGCTTCCCGCTGGGCGGACGCGAGTGCGGGCAGAGTGAGGAGCAGGAGCAGGGTGCCGGTGACGGACACGGGGCGGTACCTGTCCCGGGAACGGATCATCTGGGACCTCCGGGATACGCGCGGGTGGGCACGGGAGGTCGGCGGCGGTCCGGACCGTGTCGTGGTCCGGATCGGGCGGCGGTGTGAAGCGTACCCCAGCAAGTAGCAGAGTCGAAAGAAAAAGTCAAGGAGTGCTAATGAATTCGGAGAGGTAGCCCTCCAGACGATCGAGCATGGTGTCTTCACGGAAATGCTGCTCTACGGTGCGCCGCCCCGCCCGCGCCAGCCGCCGGCGCAGCTCGGTGTCTCCGGCCAGCCGGGCCAGTTCCGCCGCCAGCGCCGCGGCGTCTCCGGGGGCGGCGAGCAGGCCGTTCTGCTCGTGCTTGATGATCTCGGGGATCCCCCCGATCCGCGATCCGATCACCGGCACGTGGAAGGCCATGGCCTCGATCAGGACCTGACCGAAGGTCTCATACGCGGTGGTCGAGGGCAGCACCAGGACGTCGAAGGCGGGGAGAACGCCGTCGGGATCCTCGAGGTGGCCGGTGAAGATGACCTTCACGGCCTCCGCTCCGGGCTCAGCGGCCCGGGCCCTGAGCTCGACCTCCATCGAGCCGGCGCCGACCAGGACCAGGGCGATCCGGCGATGCCGCGGGGTGAGCAGGACGCAGGCGTCGATCAGATGCTGGAATCCCTTGTGCTTCTCCAGCCGCCCGACCCCCCCGACCACGAAATGATCGGGGGTGAGCCCCAGACGGTCGCGGGCCGGGTGACGGCCGCCGGAACGGGTCCGGGAATGCTCGATCCGCGCCAGGTCGATCCCGTTGGGGATGTTCCGCACCCGCACGCCGCTCATCCAGGGGTACTCCTCGACCCTCCGGCGCACCTCCCGGCTGGGGGTGATCATCCCGTCGAGACAGCGGCGGTAGAGACGCTGATACCGGCCGGAGGTGTCGAGCATCGGCAGCACACTCCGCATGATGAGGTGGCGCAGGGGACTCCAGCGCCGGGCGGCGGCGGCCTGGATGAGGTCCTTGTTGTAGTTCACGATCGCGATGGCGGCGCCGGAGCGCCGGGCGGCCGCCGCGAGCGCGAGGATGGGGCGGGGATCGAACTCGCCCCCGCCGGCCGCGGCCGCGACGTCCAATCCGGCCGCCTCGCTCCGGTGGGCCAGCAGGCTGCGGCGCCGGGCGCAGATTACGACCGTATGGCCGCGGACCTGCAGTCCCCGGGCGGTCTGTACCATCCACTGCTCCACGCCCCCGTAAACGTCGGCCGGGGTGGAGTTGAGCATGAGGACGCTCAGCCGTGCCCGCGACGGACCGCCCCCCGGAGCGTCACGGCGGGCTTCGAGACGGTGCCCGATGAGGGGCGGGATCTCAGGTCTCAGGGGCGGTCTCCCCTTCGGTCTCCGGAGCGCCATCCCCTTCGGTTTCCGGAGCGCTCTCCCCTTCCAGCCCGATCTCGGCGGCTATCCCCTGCATCGCGGTCAGGACGACCTCCACGTGTTCGGCGACCTCCAGACCCAGATCGGCGGCCCCGGCGATGATATCCTCACGGTTCACCAGGGCGGCGAAGGAGCGGTCCTTGAACTTCTTGGTGACCGATTTCACCCGCACGTCGTGGATCGACCGGCTCGGCCGCACCAGGGCGACCGCGACGATGAAGCCGGTGAGTTCGTCCACCGCGAAGAGCGCCTTCGCCAGCCGGGTCTCGCGGGCCACCCCGGTATAGGGGGCGTGCCCCAGGACGGCGTCGACCACGATCTGCGGGTACCCTTCCTCAACCAGGAGCTTCGCGCCCACGAAGGGGTGCTCCTGCGCGTTCGGATGGGCCTCGTAGTCCAGGTCGTGGAGGAGTCCGGTGATGCCCCAGAGCTCTTCATCCTCACCGAAGCGGCGGGCGTAGGCGCGCAACGCGGCTTCGACCGCCAGGGCGTGGTTGAGGAGGTTCTCCTTGCGGGTCCAGGTCGTCAGCAGGGCCCAGGCCCGGTCGCGTGTCATTTCCATACGATACCTCGGTGTGCTTCCGTACCGGCGCAGTATAGGCCGAGTTCCCGGAAGGGGTCAACGGCGGGGCGAGACGGGGTGAGATGGGGCGGGAAGGGGCGGGATGGGACGGGAAGGGGCCGGGCTGCTTTGGGGGATGCCGCCGGCGGCAACCTCCGTTACACTGTGGACACCGTGGCGGCCCGGGTGAGACCCCCGGGTGATCCGCACCTGAAAGGACAGGGCGGATTTCGCGTATCAGGGAAGGCCGGGAGCGCGGATCCTCCGCCGGTCCGGCCGATGAATCGGGAGTTGACGATGGAGATCTTCCTCATTGCCGTGGTGGTCGTGCTCGTCCTGATCATCCTCTGGGTGATCGGCGTGTACAACGCCCTGGTCGCACTGCGCAACCGGGTCCGTAACGCCTGGTCGCAGATCGACGTGCAGCTCAAACGCCGCTACGATCTGATCCCCAATCTGGTCGAAGCCGTGAAGGACTATATGGAGTACGAACAGGAAACGCTCCAGCGGGTCATCGCGGCGCGCAACCAGGCCATCGACGCCGAGGGGGTCAAAGCCCAGGGCGAGGCCGAGAACATGCTCACCGGCGCGCTGCGCCAGCTCTTCGCGCTGGTCGAGAACTACCCCGATCTCAAGGCGAACCAGAACGTCATGTCGCTGCAGGAGGAGCTGACCAGCACCGAGAACAAGATCTCCTTCTCCCGCCAGCACTACAACGACATGGTCATGACCTTCAACACGCGGATCGAGCAGTTCCCGGCCAATATCGTCGCCGGCACGTTCAACTTCGGCCACGAGGACTTCTTCGAGATCGGCGAGGCCGAGCGGGAGGCCCCCAAGGTCGATCTGCGCTGACGCCCACGTTCTCTCCTGAGACCGAACCGGTGGGAGTGCCATGACACGCGGTAACGGCCTGAAGAGCATGGGAAGTTTCTATGCCCACATCAGCGCCAACAAGCGCAAATCCTCCTTCCTGGTCTTCACCTTCATCCTGCTGGCGGCCGGGCTGGGCTGGCTGATCGGCGAGGCGTGGATGGGGGAGGGGCTGGGGTTCCTTGGGATCTTCGGCGTGGTCGCCATCGTCTGGAGCCTGGTGGCCTATTTCGCCGGCGGCCGCATGGTCCTGGCGGTCTCCCGGGCCAAACAGATCCACAAGCCCGACGATCCCGAACTGTGGAACGTCATCGAGGAGCTCTGCATCGCCGGCGGACTGCCGATGCCGCGGATCTATGTGATCGACGACTCCGCCCCCAATGCCTTCGCCACCGGCCGCGATCCCGAACACGGGGTCGTAGCCATCACCAGCGGATTGCGGCAGAAGCTCACCCGCGACGAGCTGCAGGGGGTGATGGCGCACGAGCTCTCGCATATCCGCTTCTACGACATCCGCCTGCAGACGCTGATCGGGGTCCTGGTCGGACTCACCGCCCTGGTGAGCGACATGTTCCTGCGCGGTCTTTTCTATGGCGGGCGGGGGGGGCGCCGCAGCCGCCGCTCGGGCTCGGGCGGCGGTGACGCCATCCTGCTGGTGCTGGCCATCCTCGCCGCCGTGCTCGCGCCGCTCTTCGCCCGGCTGCTCCAGCTCTCGATCAGCCGCAAACGGGAGTACCTGGCCGACGCCGGAGCGGTCCAGCTCACCCGCTATCCTCAGGGCCTGGCCGGCGCCCTGGTGAAGATCTCGGGTGATGAGGAAGTGCTCGAGGTCGCCAACCGGGCCACCCAGCATCTCTACATCGTCAATCCCATCAAACCCTTCGAGGACCGGGCGAAGAGTCTCTTCAGCACCCACCCGCCGATCAACGAACGCATCGCCCGCCTGCAGGAGATGTAACCGGAAGGAACGGCATGATCCGCGGCCGCATCGTCACCGTGCTCGCCGTCATCCTGCCGGCCGGCGGGGCGCTCCCGCCCGCCGGCCCGGCCCGGGCCCAGATCGTCAATATCGAGAGCATCCTCACCGGCGAACCGCAGCCGGGAGTGGAGGGGGCGCTGCAGCTGGGTTTCAACCTCATGCAGGGGAACTCGAGCTACCGCGAACTGGAGGGCAGCGGGATCATACGCTGGCGCGGCGGCGACCATATCGTGCAGCTCGTGGCCGGCGGCTCGTACTCGACCGCGGGCCCGGAGACGGTCTCCGACAACGCCATGGCGCACCTGCGGTACGGTCTCGTCGTCTCGGACCGGTCCCGGCTGGAAGCCTTCTTCCAGGTCCAGCGGGACGCCTTCGTCCGGCTGCGGCGCCGCACCCTTACCGGAGCGGGTATCCGGACCTCCCTCCTCAACCGCCCGGCCGTAGCTCCTGACGGAACGGAGCTGGAGCGCCGGTTCGACCTGGGTGTGATCGTCATGCGCGAGGATGAGGAACTGCGGGATCTCGGTCCCACGGCGGGGTGGCGGGCGTCGCTGCTGTTCAGTCTCGGGTGGGGGATGGCACCGGCGGTCTTCTTCGGCACCCAGATCTACCTGCAGCCGCTGCTGAGCGAGGCGGCCGATCACCGCCTGCTCGGTGACGGTGCCCTGCATATCCGGCTCCTGGGCCCGCTGTCGGTGCAACTGGGCTTCCGGGTGGTGCACGATTCGCGCCCCCCCGCCGGAGTGAAGAGGACCGATCTGGTTATCCGCAACACCCTGGCTCTCACCTTCTGATATATTGGCTGTGAAGCCGACACGAACCGGGCGTCGACCGAAGCGTCCCCCATACATGAATCAGACCCGATCCGGAGGAGAATCCCGGTGATGACACTGCGTACGCCCCCTGCCTCTCCGATCCTCGCCACCCTGCTGCTGACCGCCCTCGCGGTCCCGGCCCGCGCCCAGCAGCCGGCCACCGCGCGGCCCGCCGGTACCCCGCCGGGGGACTTGATCGTACTCGATCTCGATCTGGCCCTGCGCTACGCCCTGGACCAGTCGTGGCGGATGGAGCGGCTCAAACTGGATCTGCAGCGGGACCGCTTCAACCTGGAGGCGTCGCGGGCGGGCCTGCGCTCCAACGCGAGCCTGAGCTTCACCCTGCCCAACTACGACCAGTCGATCAAGGAGATCATCGATCCCGACACCGGGGACCCGATCGTTCTCTCCACCCGCGGAGCCCGCTACTCCGGCTCGCTCTCGATCCGCCAGCCCCTGCCGAGCAACGGGGTGATCTCGCTCAACGGGGTGCTGAACCGCACCACCGACCGCCTCTTCAGCTACACCCCGGGGAAGAAGGCGTACTACGGCCGGATATTCCTGCGCTTCGATCAGCCGATCCTGCAGCCCAACCGGATCCAGCTGGCGATCCGCAGAGCCGAGCTGCAGCTCGAGAGCAGCGAGATCTCGTTCCTGGAAGAGCAGATCGACATCATCAACGATACCTCCAACAACTACTTCGAGCTCTACGAGCAGACCTACCAGGATATCCTGGCGCGCGAGGAGATGAACCGGCTCGAACAGCTCTATACCAGCGGGCGCCGGCTCTTCCAGCGGGGGGCGATCCCCGAACTCGACCTGCTGGCCCTCGAGATCGATCTCACCAGCCGTCGCGACCGTGCCTCGAGCGCGGCCGGGCGGCTCACGCGGGAGAAGAGCAGCTTCCAGCAGCAGATCGGGATACCGCAGGAGAACGAGATCGAGGTGGAGCCGGTGCTGACCTACACGCCGGTCCGGATCGATGTCGATCTGGCCACCGCGCGGGCGCTCGAGCACCGGCCCGACATGCGGCGGAACGAGATCTCGATGGAGTACCAGGTGATGGATCTGGAGGAGCGCAAATCGTGGGGCTCGGTGAACGGGACCGTCAGCCTCACCCTGGGGCTGGAGGGTCGGGAAGAAACGATGGCCGGGTTCTACGATGCCATCGCCGATCCCGATCAGGCCCGCGGGGCCGCGGTGAACTTCACCGTGCCGCTCTGGGACTGGGGGCGGAACCGGGCCCAGATCAACGCCCGCCTGGCCGAAATGGAGAAGGTGCAGCGCTCCCGGGAACAGTCGGAGATCAGCATACGCCGGGCGGTCCGCAACATGGTGGATTCGGTCGTGGAAGCCCAGGACCGGCTCGCCCTGCTGGTGCGCAGCGTCGATGCGTCGGAACGGGCCTACCGGCAGAGCGTGCAGCAGTTCGAGACGGGGGCGCTCAACGTGCAGGACCTGCTTCTGACCCAGGGGCGCCTGGCCGAGGCGAAACGCAGCTACCTCAACGCCTATCTCTCCTACCGGCGCTCGCTGATCTCGCTCACCCGGAATACCTACTGGGACTGGGAGCAGGATCAGCCCCTGACCCGCACCCTGGCCGCCTACATCGTGGAGAACGGCGGGTACTGAGCGGGAGCGGTATCGGACGACGATCCCTCCCGGATGATGCGACACCCCCGATACGGGGGATCCGGGTGGTCTCCTCTTTTCCGTGCAACAATCAGTCGCTCCGGTGCGCCTGTAGAGGTGAAACCCAGGAGTGAGGCATGGCCCACGCGGATGCACAGCTCATAGCCCGGACCCTGGCGGGCGACCTGGATGGTTTCGGCGAGCTCCACCGGCGCTACTACGACCGGGTCGTGGCCGTCGTCGCAGCCATCACCAGAGATACGGCCAGGGCCGAAGACACCGTTCAGAACGCCTACCTGGCGGCGCTGGAGGCGCTCCCCCGGCTGGCCGACCGGGAACGGTTCTATCCCTGGCTGCGCCGCATCGCCGTCAACCGGGCCATCGAGGAGAAGCGGCGCCTCGGGAGCCGGCAGCGGCTGCATGCCGCCTGGCATGAAGACCGGGAAGGGATGGGGGAGGGGATTCCGGGAGAGGTGCTGGAGACGCTCGCGGGCCGGGAACGGGCGGTGGAGGTGCGGCGGGCTCTCCGGACCCTCCCGGAGGGGATGCGGGCCGCGGTCGTGCTCCGTTTCTACGATGAACTCTCGATGCGTGAGATCGCCGAAGTGCTGGGATGTGAGGAAGTCACGGCCCGGACCCAGGTGTTCCGGGGCCTCCGGAAACTCGGACAGGCCCTCGGAACCGGGGACGCCCGGGCGGGGAGGGAAGGTGAGGGATCATGAACGACTACCATGCCGGAGACGCCTGCCCGGATCGGGAACCCGACCTGGAGAGGTATCTCTTCGACGAACTGGAACCGGAAGCCAGGATCGCGCTGGAACGGCATCTGCAGGAGTGTGCGGGGTGCCGTAGCGCTCTCGCCGACGCCCGCCGGGGTTTCAGTGCCCTGCAGGAACTGGCCGTGGCGCCGGCGCCGTATGCGGAGGGGAGTGAGGTCGGAGCGGGGGACAGCCGGGCCGAGGCGGCCTGGCGCGAGTTCCTGCGCCGGAACCGGCTGGCCGGTTTCCGCGGCCTGCGCGAAACCGGGGACGGGATCGGGGAGAAACCCGAAGCCCCCGGCGGCGCCTGGCGCCCGCTGAGCCGGCTGCGTCCCGTGGCCGCCGCGGCGCTCATACTGATCGGCCTGGGGATCGGACGCTGGCTCCTGCCCAACCACGCCCCCCGGGCGTTCGAGCCGATCCCCGGCCCGGCCGGCGAGGCCGCCGGTCTGAGCGTGGAGGCCGAGGCGATCGACGAACTGGCCCGGGCCGAACTCCTGGCCGACCTGGGGATCTCGTGGGTCGAGGGGGTGCTGGGACTGGTGCGTTCGCTCGCCGAACTGGATCCGGCCGAAACGGGCGAGGCGGAGATCGAGCGGATGCGGGTGGGGGCGCGCCGGCTCATCCAGGACGGCCGCCTGCTCACCGGACGGCTCGATCGGGAGCGTGACGCCGTCTTCATGGCCGCCATCGATCGAGCCGAGTTCGTGCTGGAGGATATCGCCGGGCTCGGCGGGGGAGCGGAGGTGGACTGGGGCCTCGATCAGATCAGGAGCACGCTGGCCATGACCGGTCTGGGTGACCGGCTGACGGCGCTCGACATGAACGCCGCCGTCACCGAGGCCCTCGCGGCTTCGGGGTGGATCGGCGAGGAATACCGGACGGAAATGCAGCTGAGGGAGGTGCGGAGATGATGATCCGGGAAAGCGGCAGACGAATCCTTGTTCTGACGGCCGGCCTGGTGGTGCTGACCCTGGCCGCCGGGAACCGGGTCGCGGCCCAGGAGGGGGCCGACGAGCTGTACCTGCAGGCGCGGGAGCAGCTCATCGAGGAACACTTCGAACAGGCCCTGGTGCTGTTCCGGCGGGTGGTGGAGGAGTACGGGCGCTCCAGCCGCGCCGACGACGCCCAGTACTACCTCGGCTACACCCTGGAGCGCCTGGGGCGCGCGACCGAGGCGGTCGCGGCTTACCAGCTGCTCCTCGACCGCTGGCCCGACTCCTCACGGGCCGAGTCGGCCCGCGACCACCTGCTCGACCTGGCGGGCGAACAGGCCGGAGGGGGGGAACGCATCAACCTGGGGGTACTGCTCGATACGCATACCGCGTGGGAGTTCCGGCGCGACGTGGCCATGGCCATGGCCCGCCAGGGGGATCTCGCCGGAGCCGCGGTGCTGGAGGAGATCATGCGGCGGGAGTCGTCGAGCCGCCAGCAGGAGCTGATCCGGATCCTCGGCGCTCACCTGGAGAACCCGGAGGCGCGCCGCCTCATCGGGCTGGGCTGCGAAGCGGTCCACTCCTCGAGCACCCAGCTCGTGGCCCTGCGCACCCTGCGGCCGGTGGCGGCTCAGACCGACGTGCTCATGTCCGTCAGAGAAGCGATCACCCGCAACAACTCCTCCAGTGTGCAGATCGAGGCGATCCAGACGCTCACTCCCCATGTGGATCGACCGGGGGTGCAGCGGGTGATGGTGGAGGCCCTGGCGGCGGGGAATACCTCGAGTACGCAGATGGCCGCGCTCAGGGCCCTGCGGGGGTACCTGCTCTCGGCCGAGGTGAGGCCGGCCGTGGTCCGGCTCTTCTCCCGCTCGGAATCCTCGAGCGTACAGCTCGAAGCCCTGCAGGCGCTGGAAGGGGATATCAACCGGCGCGAGGCGGCCGAGGTCCTCGAGGCGGCCGCGGCCTCGCGCAATTCCTCGAGTGTGCAGCAGCAGGCCCTGCGCCTGGCCGCGGCCTCCTCGGTCGAGACCGTCCGGGGGGTCGCCAGGGTCGGTCTGGCCGGTCACAACTCCTCGAGTGTCCAGCTCGAGGCGGTCAGAGTCCTGGCCGGCACGCGCGACGACGAGAGTGCGGCGAGAGCTCTGGAGGAACTGCTGAATAACCGCAGCATCTCGTCGAGCGTACTGATCGAGGCCCTGCGGGCGCTGCGCCAGCATCTCAGGACCGAAGCGGCTCCCCGGGCGGCGGCGGCCGCGCTGGCCAATCAGAATTCCAGTTCGGTCCAGCTCGAGGCGCTCGACGTGGCCGCCCTGCTGCTCCCCGCCGAACCGGTGCTGCGCGCCCTGGACCGGCTGCTCGCCAGCGGGGGAACCTCTTCCTCGGTGCAGCTCAAGGCGATCATGGTGCTGGGTGCTCATGTCGACCAGGATCTCGCCACTGAACTTATCGGCCGCTCCATCAACCGGACCAACAGCTCCTCGGTCAAACTCGCCGCCATCGAAGCCCTGGAACCGGCACGCGACCGGCCGGGTGTGCGGGCCATCATCCTGCAGGGTCTGGACCCGGTCCACTCCTCCTCGGTCTGCCTGGCGGCGGTCCGGACGCTCGAGGACCACGTGGGCGGCGATGCGGCGGTCCGGGACGCGTTTACGGGCGCCATGCGCGACCGCAACATGTCCACCACCGTACGGGTGCGCTGCGCCGAGGCGCTGCTGCCCCGCGCCGGCGACGCCCTCAAGCGGCAGATCGTGGAGGCGATGGAGGATGTGATCGAACGCCGCTGGGAGAACCTGCGCCGCAACCGCTTCCGCTACGACGACGACGTGCTCGAGGACGCGTTGGCCATCGTGCGCTCGATCGATCCCGAGCGGGCCCGGGTCCTGGAGCGCCGCTACGGACCGCCTCCCACTCTGCTGGAGCGGATCTTCGGGTCCGGGAAGGGGACGGGCGATCCGTTCCCCTGAATCGGCTGCCCGGTTCCCGTCGGCCGCTCAGCGCCGGTCGAGGATCTCCCGGACCTTCGTACACAGCTCCTGCAGGGAGAAGGGCTTGTTCATGAGGAGGTAGGTCGGCTCGGCCAGGCCTTTCTCCGCGAGAGCGTCATCGGCATATCCGCTCATCAGCAGAACGGGGATCTCGCCGGTCATCTCCTGCAGTCGCCGGACCATCTCCACTCCGCTCATGCCGGGCATGATCACATCGGTGATGAGGAGGTCGGGTCGGGCCGCCTCCCCGCTCGCGAAGGCGGTCAGAACCTCCCCGGGTGAAGCGTAGACGACCACCTCGTACCCCATGGTCTCGAGGATCTCCCGGGCCAGGTCGCGGACCGCCGTCTCGTCTTCGACCACCACGATCCGCTCCGAACCGCCGCTGACGGCTCCCTCGCTCTCGTCCCCGGCGGCCGGCAGACGGTCAGCCGCGACGATCGGGAAGAACACCGAGACGGTCGTGCCGGTCCCCGGAGCGCTCTCGACCTCGATGATCCCGGCGTTCTGGGCGACGATGCCGTAGACCGTCGCCAGGCCCAGGCCGGTCCCCTTCCCCGGCGCCTTGGTGGTGAAGAAGGGCTCTAAGATACGGGACTGCTGCTCCTCGGTCATGCCCACCCCGTGGTCTGACACCGCGATCTGAGCGTACGCTCCCGGCTCCCGATCCTCGTGAACGGCGAGGCGGTCCGGGGAGAGCTCGACCCGGGCGGTCCGGATGTCGATCGTACCCCCCGACGGCATGGCGTCCCGGGCGTTCACGACGAGGTTCATCAGGATCTGGTTGACGTGCCCCGGATCGATCATGACGGGCAGGGCCTCGTCGCCGGATTCGACCTTCAGGGTGATGTCCTCGCTGACGGTGCGCCGGAGGATCTTCAGGGAATCGGCCACGGCCTTCCGCA
Source organism: uncultured Gemmatimonadota bacterium (assembly GCA_964435265.1). Classification (GTDB taxonomy): domain Bacteria; phylum Blakebacterota; class Blakebacteria; order Blakebacterales; family Blakebacteraceae; genus CAYSYY01. The sequence goes on along the minus strand of CAYSYY010000002.1, from coordinate 8,836 downwards.
GACCGGTCAGTTCGGGGTGGGCCGGGCGCCGGCTGCTGAAAGTCAGAAGCTGGGAGGTGAGATCGGCGGCCTGGCGGGCCGCCTGCCCGATCGTCCCGAGCCGGGCGTGCAGCGAGGCCGGATCGGTGCGCCCCTGGGCCAGTTCGACGCTGCCCGAGATCACGGTCAGCAGGTTGTTGAAGTCATGGGCGATGCCGCCGGCCAGGCGCCCGATCGCCTCCATCTTCTGGGCCTGCAGGAGCTGCAGCTCCAGGTTCCGGCGCTCGGTGACGTCGGTGCCCGACGAGATGATGTTGAGGATCGAACCGTTCTCGTCGTATAGAGCGCTGTTGTGCCAGGTGATCTGGCGCTCGGCCCCCGAGGCCGTCAGGACCGGGTTCTCGAACCGCCGGACGAGTTCGGTCTCGCCTCGGATCAGACCGTCGAAGACGCCACGAACCTCGTTTCTCAGCCGCTCCGGCAGGAAGGTGTCGAACCAGTCCCGGCCCACGATCTCCTCTTCCGGGCGCCCCAGGATCTTGCAGCCCTGCCGGTTGATACCGTCGACCGTGCCGTCGGGATCGAGCACCATCACGATGTCCCCCACCAGGTCGAGGATGGTCCGGATGCGGTCGCGCTCGGCGCGCAGCGCCTCGGTGATCCGGCGCTGCTCCTCCTCGGCCTCCTGGCGGTGCGTGATATCCACGATCGTTCCGAGCAGACCGGCCGGTCGCCCCTCAAGTATCCGGGGGACGGAATGGATCAGGACCGGGATCCGCCCGCCGTCTTTGGTGAGGGCGGTGTACTCGTTCGCCCCCAGGTCGGTCCCGTCGAGGATCCGGGCGATGTTCCGCCGGGCCGGCTCGCGGTCCTCCGGGACCAGCATCTGCAGGACGTTCAATCCCGCCGCCAGATCCTTCTGCGAATACCCGAAGGTCCTGTATCCGGCCTCGTTGACGAAGATCAGGTTCCCTGCCGCATCGGTCTCGAACACGATCTCGGAGAGCGAGGCGAGGATCCGGCTGAGCTTCTGCTCGCTCTCGAGGAGCTGCCGTTCCGCCGCCCGCCGTTCGGACACGTCCCAGGCCAGGGCGAGCAGGCCGATCGGACGCCCGGCGGCGTCGGTGGTGACACAGCTTAGCGCCTCGGCCTGGAAGGTGGTGCCGTCGGCCCGGAGCATGGTGTACTCGACCGGTGCGGGGGGGCGGCGGCCCTCGACGGTCAGCTGGATCGTCGCGCGCAGACGCGCGCGCTCATCATCGTGGAAAAACTCCGCCACGTTCCGTCCGGCCTGCTCCTCGGGATCCCCGGGCAGAGTGTGTATCTCCGTGAACCGGCGGTTGCACGCCAGGATGTTCCCCTCGAGGTCGCAGTACACGGCGGCGAGCGGGGAGATGTCGAAGAGCGTCCGGAACTTCTCCTCGCTCTCCTTGAGGGCGGCCTCCGCTTCCCGGGCGGCGGTGATGTCGGTGGCCATGAAGATGACGGCCGCGACCTCGCCGTCGATCAGCAGGGGACCGAGCTGGTTGTCGTACCAGGCGAGGCCGCCGTCGGGACCGGTGGCCTGCGAGACAAACGAGGTCTGCTCTCCGGTCCGGAGGACGTGATCGATCTTCTCCCGGGCCAGATCGTGGAAGGCGGGCGCGATGAACGCGAAGACACTGCGCCCGACGACCTCGTCGTGCGACAGCCCCGGGACGGGCCGGTTGATGTAGGCGATGGTTTCATCGGGGGACACGATGGTGATGATGTTGGGGGCGTGATCGACCAGGGACCGCCACCACCCTTCCGGTCGCTTCACCGGATCGGTTCCCCCGGCACTCCATGGATCCCGGGAGCGGCCGCGGTCGGTCGGACCAGCGCCGTCGTCGATCTCACCGGACATGGCCATCCGTGTCTGCCTCAGCCCTGCCAGTACTCCCCGGTGACGGTCTGCTGACCGTCGGGGTTGTGGATGATGAAGGTGTACCCCTGCGTGACGCTGAAGGAGCCGTATTCACCCCGGGTGTTGATGGCGACGGCGTTGTCGGAGAAATCCGCCCGGCCGTCGTTGGTCTCTTCCACCATCCGCCGGATCGCCTCGCGGCACGCCTCGGTCGGGCTCAGGCCACGCCGCATGTTCTCACAGATGGTGAATCCGCCGCAGACCCGGATCACCTCCTCGCCCCGGCCGGTGAAGCCGGCCGCGCCCACGTCGCGCAGCACGTAGAGACCGGCGCCGATGATGGGGGAATCGCCGCAGCGCCCCGGGATCTTCCCCGACAGCCCCGAGGTGGTGGTGCAGCCGGCCACCTGACCCCGGGCATCCACCGCCAGCACGTTGATCGTGCCCCAGGTCCGCTCCAGCTCCCGCTGCCGGCGCCCGCGCTCGCTGGGGGGCAGAGGCCGCTTCATCTTGGCGGCCGATTCCTCCCGGTCCAGCCAGTCGTCGGTGGCGCTGCGCTCACCCACCCAGCGTCGGTACCAGCTCCGGCTGGATTCATCGGCGATGTCGGTGACCTGGTGCCCCATCTTCACGGCGAACTCGGTGGCGTAGGGACCGACGATCATGCAGTGGTCGGTCCACTCCATGACCGCCCGGGCCACGCTGGAGGGGTGTTCGATCCCCTCGATGCAGCCGACCGCGCCGCACTGCATCGATCTGCCGTCCATGATCGAGCAGTCGAGTTGTACGACTCCCTCCTCGTTGGGCAGGCCGCCCACCCCGACACCCGTGTCCCGGGGGTAGACCTCGGCCGCCATGGCGCCGGAGTGTACCGCGTCGAGCGCTTCCCCCCCCGCCGCCAGCACCTCCCAGGCGGCGTCCGAGGCCCAGGTCTTGCGCCCCGAGACCAGCACCAGGGGGAGTCCGGGGGGCGACCCGATCCCGTAGCGCAGGTTCAGGTTCGGCACCCCCGGGAACAGCGCCGCACCGGCCGTCACGCCCGCGGTACGCTCCAGGAAGTTCCGGCGGCTCACGTTCTCGTTCATCGCGTTTCGTCCTCCTCCTCAGGGCCCGGACACGGGGGCGTGTCCCGGGTACGGTCCACCCGCCGCGGCGTCAGCGTGCGGGGGGGATGAGGTTCCTCTCCCGGCACACCTCGATCAGGATGTCGATCGGGACCGCCCGGCTGGTGGTCCCGTTGTATCCGGTGATGGTGGTGGCCTGCAGGAGACTGTTCAGGATCGCTTCTTCGGTCGCCTCCATGACGGCGGCGAAGAGCGTGCTCATGGCATCGTTGGTCAGGAACGGCCCTTCCCGCATCGCATCGTTCGGCCGGATCCGGGCGCTCCCGGCCGACGAGAAGGCGATCACGTAATCGCCGCTGCCGTTGGAAAAGTTCCCCCCGACCCGGGCCATGCCGCCCAGAGCCCGGAAGGCCAGGCGTTCCAGGTTCCGGGCGGTGAGCGGGGCGTCGGTGGCCACGACGATCATGCACGAGCCGTCTTCACCGGTCGGTTCGTCGTTCTCTGCGAGGGAGGGATCGCGTTCACGCTCGCGGCGCCGGATCTCGTTGCCGACCGGCGTGCCGTTGACCCGCAGCTCCCCGCCGAAGTTGCTCTGGACCAGTACGCCGATGGTGAACGAGCCGAGCCGGCGGTCCGTCACCACCCGGCTGCTGGTGCCGATTCCTCCCTTGAAACCCAGGGCCCGGGTGCCCACCCCGGCCCCGACACTCCCCTCCGCGACTGGACCGCCCGCGGCCGAACGGATGGCTGCGAAGACCTCGGTCTCGCCGACGTGCCGGCCGCGGATGTCGTTCAGGCTGCCGTCGTTGGTCTCACCCACCACCGGATTGATCGAGCGTACCTGCGCCATGCCCTCGAGATCCAGCATCCAGCTCATCAGCGCATCCGCGACCCGGGGGACGTTCAGCGTTCCGCAGAGCAGGATCGGCGTCTCGATCTCGCCCAGTTCCCGGATCTGGGTCGAACCGACCAGCTTGCCGAAGGCGTTTCCTACATACACCGCCCCCGGCACCTTCTCCTGGAAGAGGTTGCCGCCGTGGGGCACGATCGCCGTCACTCCCGTCCGGATGTCGTCGCCCCGGACCAGCGATACCTGGCCCACCAGCACTCCCGGTACGTCGGTGATGGCGTTGTGGGCGCCGGGTGGATACCGGCCGATGACGATACCCAGATCGCGGGCCCGCGGCCGGGGGGCACCTTCGGGCTGGGCGGAGGCGGCGGAAGCGAGCAGCAGCATCATGACAGGGCCTCGCAGTAACAGGCCGGCGAGCGACCGGATGGCGGCGGTGCGGATAGGTATCTTCATGATCATATCGTACCAGCGCCGCCGGCGCCGGAGCAACCGGCCGGCAATCCTTTTTTGAGGTAGGCGGCGGGAGGGGGAGTGTGGTATCGTATACCCTTCGTATTTTTTCGACGGAAGCGCGTCCGCCGGGAGGTTTCCACCAGCCCCCGTACGATCTATGACCGGAAACGAACGGCAGGGTCTGAGGGATTTCCTGCAGGCCCTCGAAAATACCGAGGACACCGACGCAACGCTCCATTGCGTGGTGGCGTATGCCGCCCGTCTGCTCAGTGCCGATAAGGTTTCGGTGGTGACCAGGTCGGAATCGGGATTGCTGCAGGTGCGCGCGATGCACTGGCCGGGTCGGGATCCCCTCGAGGGGATCGCCGGTCAGGTTCTCGCCTCGGGCGAACCGCTCCTGGTGACCGACGTGGCCGGAGACCCGCGGCTGGCGGCCCTGAGCAGCCGGCGCTACCGGACCGCCTCGTTCCTCAGCGTCCCGATCATCTCCGCCGGCGCGCCGGTCGCCGTGCTGAACCTCACCGACCGCACCGACGGGTCGGCTTTCGACACCGACCACCAGGAACTGGCGGAACTCATCGCCCGGGTCACGGGTCTCTCGCTGGAACGTCACCGGTTCCTGGAGAGCATCCAGCGTCTGCAGAAGGAGTCGGTCACCGACGCCCTCACCGGACTCGGGAACCGGCGGCATTTCGAGCAGCGGCTGGCCAGCGAGATCTCGCGGGCGCGCCGCTTCGGGCACCCCCTGAGCCTGATCATGCTCGATATCGACGATTTCAAGATGTACAACGACACCCACGGGCACCCGGCCGGCGATCAGGCCCTGCGCTCACTGGCTGCGGTCCTGCTCGAGAACGTCCGATCGATCGACGACGTGGTGCGGTACGGAGGCGAAGAATTCGCCATCCTCCTGCCGCAGACCCCGATCGATCTGGCCACCGTGGTGGCCGAACGTATCCGCGCCGCCACCGCTCACGTCGAGATCACCAGTGTACCCGGCCCTGACGCGGGCCGCTTTACCGTCTCCCTGGGGATCGCCTCGCACCCCCGCGATGCGCGTGACGACACCGAGCTGGTGAACCACGCCGATATCGCCCTCTACCTGGCCAAGGCCGACGGGAAGGACCGGATCGTCGTCTTCGAGCCGTTGAAGGAGGACGAGCGGCGCAGCTTCCGCCGGATCCCGATCCGGCTCAACACCCTCGTCCAGGGTGAGGACAGCAGCGGCGTCTTCGAGGAACAGACCACCATCCGCAACATCTCGGCCGGGGGAGCCTACTTCCCCCACCGCCGCGAGCTCCAGCTCAGCACCGCGCTGAACCTGAGCATCCACAATCCCTTCACCGAATCCGACGGGAGTCCCGTCATCCTGCAGGTGGACGGCTACCTGGTTCGCCGGGAGAGCAACGAGGAGGGGCAGTTCGCGGCGGTCGCCTTCAACCATGAACTGACCCGTTTCTCCTGAGCCGGTTCCGTCCCGCACGGTCATGAACCCGCCCGAGATGCCGGCTGACTGTCGCAGTATCCGTCTGGCGCGCGGCCACGACCGCCGCGTACGGCGGGGGCACCCGTGGATCTTCTCCAACGAGCTGGCCGAAGGCCCCTCCGGTTTCGCTCCCGGTGAGCTGGTACAGGTTCTGTCGAGCGGGGGGGAACTCCTCGGGACCGGGTATATCAATCCCCGCTCCCTGATCGCGATCCGGCTCCTGCGCCGCGGCCCGGGCCCGGTGGATGCGGCCTTTCTGGCCGATCGCCTGGAGGCGGCGATCGCGCTGCGCGAACGGCTCTACCCCGGCGCCGGGGCCGTCCGCCTCGTCTACTCCGAAGGGGACGGCCTGCCCGGACTGGTGGTGGACCGCTACGGCGATCACCTCGCCCTGCAGGTCACCACGGCGGGTATGGAGGCGCTCCTGCCGCTGGTTCTTCCCCTGCTGCAGCAGCGGCTGGAACCGGCCTGCATCGTGGCCCGCAATGATACTCCGGTGCGGCGCCTCGAAGGACTCGAGGAAGGCGTTGCGGTGCTGGCCGGAGAACCCGATCCGGGGCTGAGCGTGGACTACGAGGGACTGCGTCTCACCATCGACCTGGCGGCGGGGCAGAAGACAGGTCTCTTTCTCGATCAGCGCGACAACCAGCGCCGCTTCCTGCCGGGGAGAACCGGCGACGTTCTCGACGGCCACTGCTACCAGGGAGTCTGGGCGATGCTCGCCCTGCGCGCCGGGGCCGAACGGGCGGTCGGGGTCGATACTTCGGGCGAGGCGCTCGCCGCCGCCGCCCGGCATGCCGCCGCCAACGACCTCACCGACCGGGTCGAGTGGCGGCGTGCGGATGTGATCGAGGTACTGAAGGCGTACCGGAGCGCGGGCCGGCAGTTCGATACCGTCATCCTGGATCCGCCGGCCTTCGTGAGGAACCGCCGGCACCTGAAGGCCGGGCTCCGCGGCTACCTCGACCTGAACCGGAAGGGCTTCGAGGTGGTGCGGCCCGGCGGGACTCTCATCACCAGTTCCTGTTCCCACCACGTCTCCCCCGAGACCTTCACCGATACCGTCGCTCATGCCGCCGCCCTCACCGGCCGGCACGTGCGCGTCCTCGGCCGCGGCGCCCAGAGCGCCGATCACCCCCCGCTGATCACCGCCCCCGAAACCGCCTATCTGACGAGTCTGGCGCTCCAGGTGGAGTAGGCCGGTGCCGGAGTCCCCCGCGCCACTCCCCCTCGGCAGCCACATGTCGATCGCCGGGGGCGTCTCCCGGGCTTTCGCCCGGGCCGAGGCCTGCGGGTGTACGGTGATGCAGATCTTCGTGAAGAACAACAACCGCTGGCGGGGCACGCCGCTCACCGACGAGGAAGCCGCACGCTTCGCCGCCGAGCGGGCCCGGACCGGCATCTGGCCGGTGCTGGCCCACAATACCTACCTGGTCAACCTGGCCAGCGGTCAGGCCGCCATCCGGGAGCGGTCGATCGCCTGCACGGTGGATGAGCTCCGGCGCTGCCACCGGCTCGGATTGCCCGGGCTGATCCTGCACCCCGGAGCCCACGGGGGGGCGGGGACGGAACGGGGGATCGCCCGGATCGCCGCGGCCATGCAGCGGATCTTCGACCGGACTCCCGGGATCCGGACCCGCCTCCTCTTCGAGACCACCACGGGGGCGGGCACCCTGCTGGGCGCCCGGGCCGACGAACTCGCCCGGATCCTCGCGGCCGTGGATGCTCCCGGGCGCACCGGCATCTGTCTGGATACCTGCCACCTCTTCGCAGCCGGATACGAACTGCGCGACGAGGCCGGCTACGAGACGACCATCCGGGCGTTTGACGCCGCGGTGGGGCTCGGGACCGTATACGCTCTGCACCTCAACGACAGCCGTGCTCCCCGGGGATCGCGTCGTGACCGCCATGCCCACATCGGCGAGGGAGAGATCGGCGACGCCGGCTTCCGTTTCATCATGACCGATCCCCGCCTGCGGCCCGTCCCCAAGATCCTGGAAACACCCAAAGAGGGCGATGCCGACCGGCGCAACCTGGCCCGGCTCCGGCGACTGGCCGGGACCGGGGGGACGGAATCTGTGTAACCTCCTGCGTAGAAATGCCGTACTCTTCCTATGTCCGCTTATGGGACAAGGCGTTCCGCGGGCGGGCGGTTGAGGTCGCGTCGCCGCCGCAGTGGGGTACGGTCAGCCCGGCCAGGCCGGGACGGCGCCAACGACGCGATACTGGCACGCTTTGTGCTTTTCATGATAATCGGCACCGATCCTCCCGGTCCGGCGGAGGCTCCCGGTGCCCGGGAAGAGACGTGAAATACAGGGGAAGGTCGGGATAGAGAGTGGATATTCCTCGAGAGCCGAAGGGCAAGGGCAAGAAATATATCTGGCTCGCGCTGGCCGTCGTGGCGGTGGCCGCGATCACCGTCTTCCTGCGCCGTCTCGAGCCCGCCGCGCCGACGGTGGACGGGGCGCTGATCTGGACCGACGTGGTCAAGCGGTCGCCCATGCTGCGCCAGGTGCGGGGGAGCGGCAATCTGCGCCCGAAGAACATCCTGCATGTCTCGGCCATAACCGGCGGCAAGGTGGAGGATGTGCTGGTCGAGCCGGGGGCGGCGGTCGATCCCGAGACGGTCCTGCTCATCCTGAGCAACCGGGATGTGGAACTGAGCGCCCTCGAGGCCCAGCAGCAGCTGGCGGCCGCCGAGGCGAATCTGGCCAACCTGCGAGGCACCCTGGAGACGAACCGCCTGAACCAGGAAGCCTCGGTGGAGCGGACCCGCAACGAACTCCGCGATGCCCAGCGGCGGCTGGATTCCTACAACGCCGCACGGGAGGAGGTAGCCCTCAACGATCTCCTGCGCACCCAGGATGAGGTCAACTTCCTCACCACCCAGCTCGATATCGAGCAGCGCACGCTCGCGATCATGAACGAGGGCATGCTGCGAACCCTCGAGGCCGAGCAGTCGCGCGTGGCCCGCCTGCGCGAACTGGCTGATTTCCAGAACAACCGGGTCGACGCGCTGCACGTGCGGGCCGGCACCGTCGGGATCGTGCGCGAGCTCAATCCGGAGAAGGGTGAGTGGGTCGGGACGGGTCAGGAACTGGGTATCATCATCCAGC
>CAYSYY010000001.1:20214-34848 GCA_964435265.1 uncultured Gemmatimonadota bacterium | reverse complement strand
ATCTTCCATACCGACCTGTCCAGCTCGGAACGGATCGTGCTCCTGACCGAGGAGCTGGAGGTCGAGCGGGTGCTGGCCGATCTCCGGCCCCCCGATTCCTTCTACCGCCTGCCCGAAGGGGGCGGCCTGGGGATACCGTTCATGGGGGAGAGTGAGTGGTGCGTCAGCGGCGACCGCATCGTCGCCTGGGGGGTCAGCGACGCCTATCGGCTCGATCTCTACGATCTGACTCGCGGCCGCTGGCGGCGGGCGGTGCTCCGGATCGAGCCGGAACGGGTTACGGCGGCCGATATCGCCGAGTTCAAGACAGGCTTTCTGGAGCGGATGGGCAGTGACGCCCAGCGGGCCTTCTGGTCACCCCACCTCGAGCGGCTCGACTACCCGGCTGTCAAACCGTACTTCGAGAGCCTGCTCGGTGACGATGAGGGTCGGGTGTGGGTCTGCCGCACCGAGCGGGTGAGCGGACCCGACGGCCGGGCGTGGTACCGCTACGACCTCTTCGATGAGCGGGCCCGCTGGCTGGGGATCGTCGATACCCCCGTGCAGCCGCAGTATATCCGGGGCGGGCACGCCTACCGACTCCTCTACGATCCCTGGCCGATGATCGAGCGCTATCGGCTTGTCAGAACCGCCTCCGGGGGTGCAGGGTAGGATTGCGAACCCTCTGCAGGCGGTTGTCATATGAGATCTGCTCGCCGGTGTGCCCCGGGGTGGTGCCTCGGGCTCCTCGCGGTCATGGTCGCGGTTCCTGCTCCGGTGACAGGGATCCTCAGCGCCCAGGAGGTACCCTACACGGTCGGAGAGTGGGACCGGACCGTCTTCGGCAACCACCGGGCGGTCGTCCGGGTGGATGAGACGGCTCCGGCGGTGCGGGTGACCATACCCTGGCGGCGACGCGACGCCGATCCCGCAACGAAGAAGATCATCGTAGTGGCGGCGGCGACCGGGGCGGAAGTGGCCAATGTCGTCCGGGTGCGGATCGAGCGCGCGGCGGGGGAACTCGTCTTCGAGCCGGTCGCCGGAGCGGGGGAGTACCATGTCTACTACCTGCCGTATCTGAGTGAGGGCCGGAACTACCCGCGGGTATCCTATCCGCCCCCCTCAGAGGCCGCCGATCCCGCCTGGGTGGCGGGGAACCGGCTCATGGCCGGGGACCTCGCGAATCCGCGCCGCCGGCGGCGGCTGCCCGAAGCCGAGACGGTGGAGATCCAGGCGGTGGATGCCTTCCACAGCTTCTGGTCGATGGAGGTCATCGCCACCCGGGACGAGGTGGCGGCGCTTTCCGCCGCCCACGCCGATGAGGCCTTTCTCGTTTTCCCCGAGGACCGGGAACATCCCATCCGCATGACCGGGGATCTGCCGCTGAGGTGGATCGAGCGGGGGCCGGGCGGGACCTTCGCCGGACGAGCGCAGCGGGGTGAGTTCTTCTCCTTCCAGCTCGGGGTGTACGCGCACCGCGCCGGGCTCGATCACCTGGGGGTGGCATTCTCCGATCTGACCGCTTCTTCCGGCCGCGGAGCGATCCCCGCGACGGCGCTGCGCTGTTTCAACCTCGGGGGAGTGGACTGGACCGGGCGGGTGTTCTCCCGGGACGTCTCAGTGGAACCGGGCCGGGTGCAGGCCCTCTGGTGCGGCGTGGCGGTCCCGCGGGACATCCCGCCCGGCAGCTACCACGGCACCATTTCCCTGCAGGCGGCGGGTTTGGATGAGCGGGTGATCCCGATCCTGATCGAGGTGGGTGCGGAGGAGATCGAAGCATCGGGTGATGATGAACCGCAGCGACTCTCGCGCCTGCGCTGGCTCGATTCCACTATCGCCCTGAATGACGAGCCGGTCTCACCGTACGAACCGGTCCACCGCGAGGGCCGCTGGCTGAGCGTGCTGGGACGCCGGATCCTGATCGGCGACGACGGCCTGCCGGAACGGATCGTGAGCAATATCGCCCCCGAGGTGACCCACCTGGTCGAGTCGGGACGTGACATTCTGGCCGGCCCGCTCGCCTTCGTCATTGAAGGCGGAGACGGGCGCACGTTCGTCTGGGAGCGGGAAGAGCTGCACTTCGTCCGGGAGGTGCCGGGACTGGTAGCCTGGACGCAGCGGGCCCGGGCCGGTGAGCTGCACCTGGAGGTGAACGCTCACATCGAATTCGACGGCACTCTCGAGTACACTCTGACCCTGGCCGCCGAGGGTGAGACAGCGGTTTCCGATATCCGGCTCGAGCTGCCCTACGACCGCGATGTCGCCCGGTACATGATGGGGATGGGACACGTCGGCGGGGTGCGGCCGGAGGCGTTCGACTGGACCTGGGATGCTGAGCACAATCAGGACAGCGCCTGGCTCGGTGAGGTGAACGCCGGCCTGCAGTTCGTGCTCTATGATGACCGCTACGAGCGCCCTCTCAACACCAACTTCTACCAGCTCAAGCCCCTCATCATGCCGCTCTCATGGTCCAACGAGGGGCGGGGGGGATGCCGGATGCGGGAACGGGAGGGGACCTTCCTGGTCTCCTGCTTCAGCGGCCCCCGCACCCTTCAGCCGCTCGAGCAGCTGGTCTTCTGCTTCCGCCTTGCGCCCACCCCCTTCCGGCCGATCGACACCGACAAACAGTGGCGCACCCGCTTCTACCACCGCTATTCCCCGGTCGAGGAGGTGGCCGCTGCAGGAGCCAGCGTGATCAACGTCCACCACGCCACCGGGATCAATCCCTACATCAACTACCCTTTCCTGCGTCCCGAGGCCATGCGGGCGTACGTGGATTCGGCCCACGCCCTGGGGATGAAGGTGAAGATCTACTATACCGTACGAGAGCTGGCCAACCGGGCTCCCGAGCTGCCGGTCCTCTTCAGCCTGGGGCACGAGATCTTCGCCCCGGGGTCGGGTGGGGGGTACGCATGGCTGCAGGAGCATCTCGATCAAGACTACATCGCCGGCTGGTTCGTGCCGCGCTACGAGGATGCCGCGGTGGTTACCAGCGGGGTGTCACGCTGGCATAACTACTACCTGGAAGGACTCGACTGGCTGATGCGCAAGGTCGGGATCGATGGTCTCTACATCGACGATGTGGCTTTCGACCGCACCGTCATGAAACGGGTGCGCCGGATTCTCGAGAGTCGCAATCCCGGCGCCCTGATCGATCTGCACTCGGCCAACCAGTTCAACCCGCGCGACGGCTTCGCCAACAGCGCCAACCTCTATCTGGAGCACTTCCCCTACCTCGACCGGCTCTGGTTCGGGGAGTATTTCGATTACGACGCCGCTCCCGATTACTGGCTCGTCGAGGTCTCGGGCATCCCCTTCGGATTGATGGGGGAGATGCTCGAGGGGGGCGGCAATCCCTGGCGGGGTCTGCTCTTCGGCATGACCAACCGCCTCCCTTACGGGGATAACGATCCGAGTCCGCTCTGGCGGGTATGGGACGATTTCCGGATCAGGGAGAGCGAGATGATCGGCTGGTGGACGCCGGATGCGCCGGCCACGACCGGTCGCGAAGATGTCCTCGCCACCTGCTGGGTTGCCGACGGCCGCGTCATGGTGGCCGTGGCGAGCTGGGCGGAGGGTCCGGTCGAGGCAGCTCTGCGGGTCGATTGGGAACGATTGGGGCTCGATCCGGCCGAGGTGACGGTCCGGGCGCCCGCGGTTCCGGACTTCCAGGTCGGGACGGACTTCCCGATCCAGGAGAGCGGGATCATCCGTCTGCCGATCGAACCGGGGGAAGGGTGGCTGCTGATCATCAGGTAGCCCCCGGCGCCGTTCTCTCGGGGATTGTGTGGTATATTATTGTGGCCCTATCTCGAAAGGACCGGTCATGAAATTTCTGTCGATCGTCACACCGATGCTCGGGATCGTGCTGCTGACCGCCTGTGCCGCGCTGAGCCGGGGGGGCGAGGAACGGCCGCTCGCGGTGGTACCGCACGTCGACCTCGAGCGCTACCTGGGCACGTGGTACGAGATCGCCCGGCTCCCCACCTGGTTCGAGAAGGACTGCGCGGCTACCACCGCCACCTACGAACTCAAGGCGAACGGGCGCATCCGGGTCATCAACCGCTGCCGCAAGGGCGGCCTGGAGGGGAAGCCGAAGGAGGCCCGCGGGGTTGCCCGGGTGGTCGATCCCGCCACCAACGCGAAACTCAAGGTCCGTTTCTTCTGGCCCTTCTCCGGCGACTACTGGATCATCGGGCTCGACGAGGCGTATCGATGGGTGCTGGTCGGCGAGCCCACCCGGCGGTTCTTCTGGATCCTCTGCCGCACCCCCCAGATGGATCCGGTGCTCTATACCGAACTGGTGGAACGGGCCCGTGCCCTGGGCTTCGAGGTCGAACGGCTGGAGCGTCCGCCCCAGCCCCCCGCCGGGAGCTGATCCTGCCGGAATCGCTCCTTTCACCTGCCTGTCTCAGCCCTGTATCTGACCGCTGAGTCTGTCCTGTTTGCCCAGGTCGGAGGTGGAGGCTACACTCCGATTGCAGAACGGGTGCCCCGGACCTGTCCGGACAGACGGTCGCGGCGGGTCCTGTACCCATCGCTGGAGAGATCCGGTACGGGATGAGCAGACGCTCCCGGTCACGGGCTCTGAAGGGCCTTGAGTACGGGGTGGTGAGCGCCGAATACCGGCGTATCCGCCGCCGGCTGGGTCTGGCGTTTCTGGCCCTGGTGGCGGTGGTCGCAATCGGCGTGATCGGATTCACCATCATCGGCGGACGCGAGTACGGACTGGTCGACGCCGTCTACATGACCATTATCACCCTCACCACGGTCGGCTTCGGCGAGATCATCGACATGGCTGCCAATCCGGTCGGCCGGATCTTCACGATCTTCCTGCTGCTGGGCGGCATGGGGATCTTCGCTTACAGCATGCTGATGCTCGCGACCTTTGTGATCGAGGGGCACGTCCGTCATATCTTCGCCCGGCGGCAGATGCTCAGGAGGATTGCCCGGATGGAGAACCACTACATCATCTGCGGAGATTCGGTGGTACTCTGGTACATCACCGAGGAACTGATGAAAACGGGGCGCAGCGTCGTCCTCGTGGCTCCCTCCCAGACCTTCCTCGATGAAGCCGCCGAACGCCTCGGCGATGTGCCGGGAGTCGTCGGTGATCCCACCGACGATCATGTTCTGCTCGGAGCCGAACTCCTGCTGGCCGCCGGCATCGTGTTCTGCATGGAAAACGACAAGGACAACATGCTCGGCGTGCTCACCGCCCGCCGGCTGGCCCGCGACGTACGCATCATCGCCTCGACCGAACTACCCGAGACCATCGCCAAGCTCAAGGCGGCGGGGGCCGATTCGGTGGTGAGCCCGAGCCATATCGGCGGGCTTCGGATGGCTTCTGAACTCATCCGTCCGGCTGCCGTGACTTTCCTCGATCAGATGCTGCGGGTCGGTGGGGGGAGCCTGCGGGTGGAGGAGGTGGTCGTGCCGGCCGACTCCCCCCGGATCGGTGAGAGCATCGCCGCGCTCGAAGTGGACAAGGAATCCGCCGTTCTGCTGGCGGTCAGCCGGGAAAGGGCGAAGGACTCCGAATTCAAACCTGATCCCGCCACCACGCTCGAACCGGGGATGACCCTCATCATCATGTCCGACGTCGAAGGCCGCACCCGGCTCGAGAAACGCCTCCGGACCTGATATCGCGCTGACCACCTCAAGCTGAGGGACCGTCCATGTCACAACCTGCCGGGGAGACGCTCGAACTCAGGCGCTACCTGGGGCTGACCAGCGTCGTCATGGTGGTGGTCGGGTCGGTGATCGGTTCGGGCATCTTCATGAAACCGCTCAACGTATCCCAGGCCCTGCCGACTCCCCTCATTGTATACGCCACCTGGATCTTCCTGGGTCTGGTAGTCCTCTTCGGGGCCTTCGCCTACGGCGAACTGGGGGCGATGTTCCCCGAAGCGGGAGGGATGTACGCCTTCCTGCGCGAGGGGTGGGGCCGGGGAGTGGCCTTCCTCTACGGCTGGTGCCTGTTGCTGGTGATCAACACCGGCACCATGGCCGCCCTGGCGGTGGCCTTCACCCGTTTCTCGAACCGCCTGGTGCCGATGAGCGAGATCGCCCAGATCGCGGTGGCCGCCGGCATGATCCTGACCCTGGCCCTGACCAATCACTTCGGGGTGAAGTGGGGAGCGATCCTGCAGAATACGGCCACCTTCGCCAAGCTGGGCGCCCTGGGGATACTGGTGGCCGCGGGATTCTTCCTCACCCGCACGGCGGCGGCGGTGCCGACTCCGATTCCGACCGAACCGTCGGTGTCGCTCCTTTCGGGTCTGGTGATGGCGGCGGTGGCCATCTTCTGGGCTTATGAAGGATGGTATCAGGTCACCTTCAATGCCGCCGAACTGCGCGATCCGGCCCGCGACCTGCCGCGCGGCCTCGTGCTCGGGATCGTGATCCTGATCGTCACCTACGTGCTGGTCAACGCGGTCTACTTCCACCTGGTGCCGATCGACGAGATGCGCACGTTCGCGGCCGACGAGCAGGTTCCGCTCACCGCCGTGCAGCGGATGTTCGGTTCCGGGGCCGGGGTGATGCTGAGCCTGCTGATCTGCCTCTCGGTCTTCGGCGCCGCCAATCCCAGCCTGCTTTCCAGCCCGCGGGCTTTCTATGCCATGGCCCGCGACGGCCTCTCCTTCCGGCCGATGATGAAAGTCCACTCCCGCTGGCGAACGCCATATGTAGCGATCTGGGCGCAGGCGCTCTGGGCGATCGTCCTGGTGGTGGTCCTGAAGACCTTCAAAGACATCACCGAGTACGTGGTCTTCGCCTCACTGATCTTCTACGGCCTCACCGTAGCCGCGGTCTACCGTCTGCGCCGGATGGACCCTGAGCGCCCCCGGCCCTTCCGCTGCCCCGGATATCCCGTCACCCCGGCCGTGTTCATCCTCACCGTTCTCTTCGTGGATGCCTATGTCCTGCTCGATCCGGTGCAGCGGCGCAACGCCGTGATCGGGCTCCTGATCATCCTGGCCGGTTTGCCGGTCTACCTCCTGATGACCCGGAAAGGGAAGGAGTCAGGCCCGACGTGAAACCCTCCCGCACGACAACACAGACTGTCGGTCTGATCCTCGGCCCGCTCCTCTTTCTGCTCCTGATGCAGTTCGACTTCGATCCGGGTAATCCCGCCCCCACCCGCCTGGCCGCGGTGGCCGGCCTGATGGCGGTGTGGTGGATCACCGATGCCATCCCTCTCTTCGCCACTTCGCTGCTGCCGCTCGTGCTCTACCCCGGGCTGGGGATCCTGAGCGGGAAGGCCACCGCCCCCATCTACGTCAACTCCACCATATTCCTCTTCATCGGCGGCTTCATGATCGCGCTGACCATGGAGAAGTGGAACCTGCACCGGCGGATCGCCCTGACCATCATCCGGGCCATCGGCGGGGGCCCCGCCCGGATCGTGCTGGGCTTCATGATCGCGGCCGCCTTCCTCTCGATGTGGATATCCAACACCGCTACCGCCGTCATGATGATACCCATCGGATTGGCCATCATCCTGCAGATGGAGGAGGCGTTCGGAGAGAAGGAGATCCATACTTTCTCGGTCGCCCTGATGCTCGGGATCGCGTATGCCTGCTCGGTGGGGGGGATCGCCACCCTGGTGGGCACGCCGCCCAACCTCAGCTTCGCCCGCATCTTCCTGATCATGTTCCCGGAGGCGCCGGCGGTGGAGTTCGGCCGCTGGATCCTGCTCGGGCTCCCGATCACGCTGATCATGCTGACCGTGATCTGGTTCATGCTCACCCGGGTCCTCTTCCGCGTCCCCGCGCACATCAAGGTGGACCGGCAGGTCGTGGAGAGCGAGTACGGGAAGCTCGGACCGGTCCGCTTCGAGGAGAAGGCGGTGCTCATCGTCTTCGCTCTGACCGCGGTGCTCTGGGTCTTTCGCTCCCCGCTCGATTTCGGTCTCTTCGCCCTGCCGGGGTGGTCGCAGCTCCTGCCGTACCCCGAGCTGCTCGACGACGGTACGGTCGCCATCGCCATGGCCCTGACCCTCTTCTTCATCCCGACCCGCAGCGAGGACGCGGCGACCGCCACGATCATGAACCACGACGTGATCCCGCGTCTGCCGTGGGGGATCGTGCTGCTCTTCGGGGGCGGCTTCGCCCTGGCTCAGGGTTTCCAGGTCACCGGGCTCTCGACCCTGATCGGCAACCAGTTCGCCGGTCTGGCCGGAGTGCCGCCGCTCGTGCTGACTCTGCTGATCTGCCTCACTCTGACCTTCCTGACCGAACTGACCTCGAACACGGCCACCACCGAGATGATCCTGCCGATCCTGGCCGCGGTGGCCGTGGCCATGCGGGTCCACCCGCTCCTGCTGATGGTCCCGGCCACCATCTCGGCCTCCTGCGCCTTCATGATGCCGGTGGCCACGCCGCCCAACGCCATCGTTTTCGGGAGCGGGCGCATCCGGATCGCCGAGATGGCCCGCGCCGGCGTGGTCCTGAACCTGATCGGGGCGGTGGTGATCACGCTGCTCTTCTACCTGATCGGGACCGCCGTCTTCGGGATCGACTTCGCGACCCTCCCCGACTGGGTGACGGCGGCGCCGGGGAGTACCTTCTGACCGATTCCTGCGTATCATACTGGAGCAGGATGCGACTGCCGGAGCGTATGTCCGGCCAGACGTGAATCGGAGGATCTGATATGATACGACTTCGTTCTCTCTCTGTCCTGGCTCTGATCATCCTGGTGCTCCCGCTCTCGACGGCGGCCCAGGAGACCCTTTTGGGCCGCGGCACCGAACACGGCGGTTTCGGCGGTCCCTCGCTCAAATACACCCGGTTGCTGGATACCGACGCCCTCATGATGGGTGGCCTGGGCGCCTGGGTGGTCGGGAAGACCATCGGGATCGGCGGCGGCGGATGGGGTCTGGTGACCGAACACGAGGTGGAGGCGGGGGGAACGACCTACCAGCTCGAGCTCGGATACGGAGGCTTCCTGATCGAGTATCTGCGGGATCCGGATAAACTCACACACTGGTACGCCGATGTCCTGATCGGTATCGGGGGCGTGAGCTTCTTGGAGGCGGGGAGTACAGGGGATGAGAGCAGCTACGACGATACCATCTGGGTCTTCGAACCCTCCGTGAACCTGTGTCTGAACATCACCCAGCACTTCCGGGCCGCGGTGGGAGTGGGGTACCGGAAGATCATCGGCCTGGATAGCGATACCGAGACCACCTACGGCCTCACCGAATCCCAGCTCGACGGCTACACCATCGGCCTCACCCTGCGGTTCGGGAGTTACTGAAAGACGCTGCGTTTCGGTACTGTTCCCGGCGTCCCGGGACCGGTCCTGATCCTGGATAAAGGGCCGCAGGGGCTTCGTGTTGCGGCCGGGGATTCCGGGTGATCCGGCATAGAATTCTTCTATCGTAATGCATAGAAAAGATATTGTAAATACCCGCTGGTCAGGAGCGCTATACCTGTATTCATAACGCACGGTCGACCCGCCCGGCGCGGGCCGGCTCAGCCAGTCCCATCAGAATCAGGAGCATGATCGATGTCCGAAGTAGATCTCAACACTCTGCAGGCTGCGAAGGTCGTCGACGCCCGCGGCAGCGCCTGTCCCGGCCCGCTGCTCGAGGCCAAGAAGGGGATCGGCGCCATCAAGGTCGGCGAGGTCCTCGAGATCTGGAGCGGTGATGCCAACACCAAGAACGACATCCCGCGGTGGGCCGACAAAGTCGGACATGCCTTTCTGGGGTTCCTTCAGGCCGAGGGCTACGACCGCCTCTTCCTGCGTCGTAACAAGTAGAACGCTTCCCCACCCTCACCGAAGCGTAACCTGAGCGCGTCCCCGGTCCCGAGCCCGGACCGGGGCAGGTACTCCCGGGCCGGGGCCGTCCCCGGTCCCGCGTGTCCCGAACAGAGGGGAAGCGACATGGCTGCCGATTCTCAAAGCCGGAAACCGAAGATCCTGATCCTGGCCACTCTCTCCGGAGGCTACGCCGGGGCCGACGCGGTCGGGCAGATGCACGCCGACTACTCTCCCGATGCCTACGTCCTGCCGGTGGTCTGCCCCTGCATGTTCCCCGAGAGCTTCTACCTGCGGGCCTTCGAACGCGGGATCGATGCCATCATCGTCATGTACAGCGGTTCCGACTGCCCCTACCCGGGCGGTGCGGAACGGACCGCTAAGCTCATCAACCAGACCTACCCCCTCATGAAAGAGCGGGGGATCGACACCCGGCGGCTCCGCCTCACGGCGATCTGCACCGTCTGCACCAAGCCGTTCCTGAAGGAAGTCACCGAAATGCGCGCGCTGCTGGACGAGATCGGTCCCATCGAGCGTACCCTGACCGAAGCGCCCGCGGCCTGACCGGACGGAACGGCTGAGATCCAGGAGGTCCTGCGAAGCATGTCTGAGAACCGAATCGAGGTGGACGCCCTGGTCGTCGGGGGCGGGATCGCCGGTATGCAGACGGCGCTCGACCTGGCCGACCAGGGATACGGAGTCGCCCTGGTGGAGAAGGAGCCCAGCATCGGGGGGAAGATGATCGCGCTCAGCAAGGTCTTCCCGACCCTCGACTGCTGCAGCTGCATCACCACTCCCAAGAT
The DNA here is from genome assembly GCA_964435265.1 of uncultured Gemmatimonadota bacterium. Lineage (GTDB taxonomy): Bacteria > Blakebacterota > Blakebacteria > Blakebacterales > Blakebacteraceae > CAYSYY01. The sequence goes on along the minus strand of CAYSYY010000001.1, from coordinate 24,298 downwards.
GGCGGCCGTCGCTCATCACCCCAACATCCGGCTCTATACCTGGTGCGACCTGCAGTCGCTGGAGCGCACCGGGGAGGGATTCGTCGCCGGAGTGCTGCAGAAACCGCGCTACGTGAACGAGGATACCTGCACCGGGTGCCGCATGTGCGAGCTGGCCTGCCCGATCGATCTGCCGCACTCCTTCGACTCCGATCTCACCGCCCGGCGGGCGATCTACGTGCCGTTCTCCACGGCCATCCCGCAGATCGCGGTGCTCGATATGGAGCACTGCGTACTGTGCGGCAAATGCGAGCAGGTCTGCCCCCCCGGGGCGGTCGACTTCACCCAGGAGCCCGAGATGATCGAGCTCGCCGCGAAGACGGTGGTTCTGGCGACCGGATACGAGATCACTCCCCCCGGGGCCAAGCAGGAGTACGGCGGCGGCGAACTGCTCAATGTGATCGACGCCCTGACCATGGAACGCCTGCTGGCCCCCACCGGTCCCTTCGGTCACGTTCTGCGCCCGTCGGACGGCAAGCAGCCCGATTCGATCGCCTACGTGCAGTGCGCCGGCTCGCGCGATGCGAGCCTGGGGGTGGAGTACTGCTCCCGGGTCTGCTGCATGTACGCCATCAAACAGGCGATGCTGATCTCGGGTGCCCTGCCGATGGCCGATGTGACGATCTACTACATGGACATCCGCGCCTTCGGGAAGGGGTACGAGCAGTTCTACCAGAACGCCAGGGCCATGGGATCGAGTTCGTCAAGGGCAAGGTGGCCCGCATCACCGAGGATGAGGGGAAGAACCTCGTGGTGCGGGTGGAACTGATCGACGAGGGGCGGTTGGTTGAGAACACCCATGACCTGGTCGTACTCTCAGTCGGGATGCTGCCGGGGTATGACGCCGGGGCTCTCTGCGGTGTCCCGGCCGATGCCGCCGACGGTTTCATGGAAGCCCCGGAGTTCAATATCTCCCCCTGCCTCACCCGCCAGCCGGGGATCTTCGCCACCGGTACGGCGACCGCTCCGATGGATATCGTGGACAGCATCGTGATGGCCAGCGCGGCGGCGGCCGAAGCGGCCGCCTGGATCGAGGGGAACGGCGGCGAGGTGCCGGCCGCTTCATCGACCGCAGCCGGTATGGCAGAGAGGAGCGCCTGAGATGACCGAGCCGCAGCATGACGCCCGCAGCGAAGAGCCGCGGATCGGAGTCTACATCTGCACCTGCGGGGGCAACATCGGCGATGTGGTCGATACCGAGAAGGTGGCCGATGCCCTCAGGAATGAGCCGGACGTGGTCGTGTCCCGCTCCTACATCTTCATGTGCTCCGATCCGGGTCAGAGCATGATCGATGAGGACATCCGGGAGCGGGGGGTGAACCGCGTCGTGGTCGGTGCCTGCGCCCCCTCGCTGCATGAGCTGACCTTCCGCGGTACGGTGGCCCGGGCCGGCATCAATCCGTACCTCTTCTACCACGTCGGACTCCGGGAGCAGGACAGCTGGGTGCACCACGACTCGCCGGGAGAGGCGACCGAGAAGGCGATCCGCCTGGTGAAGTCCGGGATCGCCAAGGCCCGTCTCCTCGAACCGCTGGAATCGATCGAGCTGCCGGCCGAGAAACACGCTCTGGTAATCGGCGGCGGTGTGGCCGGGCTGCGCACCGCGCTGCAGATCGCCCGCAACGGACTGGGCGTGACGCTTCTTGAACGCTCCCCCTTCCTCGGTGGGCGGATGGCCATGCTCGACCGGGTCTACCCCGAAGGGCTCGACGCCCGGGAACAGCTGCACCCGCTGATCGAGGCGGTACTCGCCGAACCGCTGATCACCGTTCATACCGGGGCCGAGGTGACCGATGTAAAGGGGTACGTGGGGAATTTCGAGATCGGGATCCGCCGGCACTCCCGGGGGGTGAGCGAGGGCGCCACCGGTCTCGCCGCGGCCGTCGCGGCCTGCCCGGTGGAGGTGCCCGATGCCTTCAACGTCGGTCTCACACGGCGCAAGGCGATCTACCGGCCGTACGAGGGATGCTACCCGTCAACGCCGGCCATCGACTGGGAGAACTGCACCCGGTGCGGCGACTGCATCAAGGCCGAGGGGGTGTCCGGGATCGGGCTGGAACCGGCGCCGGAGGATTTCACGATCACGGTGGGCTCCGTGGTCGTGGCGACGGGATTCGTGCCGTACGAGCCCCCGAAGGGGGAATACGGATTCGGCGAATACCCCGGGGTCGTGACCCTGCCGCAGCTCGAGCGGATGCTGGCCCCCGACGGGCCGACCGGCGGCCGGCTGGAACACAACGGACGACCGGTCCGCTCGCTCGCGATGATCCACTGCGTGGGGAGCCGCCAGGTGGAAGGGATCCAGGAGCCGCAGGCCGACGGGGAGGTCAATCCCTACTGCTCCCGGGTCTGCTGCACGGCGGTGCTGAATGCCGCCGGCGTCATCCGCGACCGCTTCCCGGGGGTCGACGTCTTCAGCATCTACCAGGACATCCGGGCCTACGGCCGCGGGCATGAGACCTATTACACCGAGACCGCCCGGAATGGGGTGCTCTTCCTGCGCTACCTGGCCGAGGAGCCGCCCGAAGTGGTGCCCGATTCCCAGGACAACGGCTCCGGTCTCCTGGTCAGGGTCCGGGATCACCTCACCGGCGGGGAGGAGATCGAGGTCCCGGTCGACCTGGTGGTCCTGGCCGTCGGCATGATGCCGACCCCGATCCCGGAGCTGCACGACCGGTTCAACCTGTCCCCCGGCAGCGACCGTTTCCTGGCCGAGGTTCATCCCAAGCTGCGGCCGGTCGAGACCGCCGTGGCGGGGATCGTCCTGGCCGGCACGGCTCAGGGACCGATGACCATCCAGGAGAGCTGTGCCGCGGCTTCGGCCGCCGCGGCCAAGGTGGCCGTGCTGCTGCGCAAGGGCGAGGTGAAACTCGAACCGTTCGTGGCCCGGGTGGATTTCCAGCGCTGCGACGGCACCGGCGCCTGCCTCGAGGCCTGCCCGGTGAGTGACGCCCTGGAACTGGTGGAGGTGACGATCGACGGTCAGACGCTGAAACGGGCCCAGGTCACTCCGGCCAACTGCAAGGGCTGCGGGGCCTGTGTCAGCGCCTGTCCCAACCGGGCGATCGACCTGCTCGGCTTCAGCCTGGAGCAGTACGAGGCCATGATCGACGCCATCGTGGAGGATCTGCCCGGAATCGAGGTGAGCGCATGAGTACCAGGGAAGAAGCGAAGGAACGGGCCGCCGTTCTGGCCGGACTGCGCGAGCAGCACGCCGACACGGTGACTCTGAGTCAGACCCTGCTCAAGGAACAGAACGCGTTCCGCAAGCAGCTGCGCAAGGTCCTGTCCGAGGGCCCGAAGAGCGTTCCCGAGCTGGCGGCGGCGACCGGCCTGCCGGCCGACCGGGTGCTCTGGCACATCACCGCGATGAAGAAGTACGATCTGGTGGTCGAGACCGGAATGAACGACGACGGAGAATACTACCTCTACGCCCTGGCGGAGTAGACCGCCGGAGGACGAAGGGGAGTCTGAAACCCGACGATCCAAGGAGAGAGAACCTTGAGCGAAAAGAACGGCAAGACCGTCATCATGTGCAACGATGCCGCCGGCGGCATTTTCCCGACCCTAATCATGGGTTCCTCGGCCCTCAGCCTCGATGATGAAGTGCTGATCTTCTTCTGTCCGGCCGGAGCACCGGTGCTGGTCAAGGGCGAGCTGGAGAAACTGCAGGGCAAGAAGGGACTGCCCGATCCCATCGAGCTCTTCAACACCATCCTGGAACTGGGCGGCCGGATCATCATCTGCGAGCTGGCCTTCGAGGCCAAGGACATCGACCCGGCCAGCGTGCGTGACGGAGTGGAGGTCATGAACGCGCCCTCGTTCCTGCTCGAGGCCCAGGGCGCCACGCTCTCGCTGGTCTTCTAGCGCCCTGTCACGCAACACCTGTCGTATTCGAGCGGCGCTGCATCCCGGCCGGCGTCGTTGCGCCTCCTCGGCATAGCCACTGCTATGCCGTCGTCGCCACGCCTGGCCGGGCGGGCGCAGCGTCGCTCTCGGTACCGACACGCGTCACGTGACATGACACTGGGAGCCTGCCGGAGCA
>CAYSYY010000001.1:4243-20114 GCA_964435265.1 uncultured Gemmatimonadota bacterium | reverse complement strand
TCAGTCGGCTTCGGGCAGCAGCAGCAGATCGTAATTGGCCGGGTGGTGGATGAAGCCCCAGAAGACCTCCTGGGAGGGTATGGGTGTCTCCAGGGTCCGGCGGACCATGTAGATCTGTCGCCGGAGCTGGAGCCCGGCCACCGGCACCTCGACCACTTCGCCCCGGCTCCTGCTGCAGGCCGCGGCCAGCCGGGAGACGAAGGAGACTCCGAAACCGTCGGCGACCGTCATGACGATGGCCTCGGCGTTGCCCAGTTCGAGGAAGACGTCGAGGTCATCGAGAGTCAGGCCGTGCTTGGTCAGTTCCGAGAGCATCACCCGCCGGGTCCCCGAGGTCGATTCCCGGATGATCACCTTCTCCTCCAGCAGGTCGGCGGGCTCGATGACCGCGCGCCGGGTCCAGGGATGGTCGGCGGGAACGATCAGGGCGATGGCGTCGGTGAAGAACTCCTGTGATTCCAGCCCCTGCTGTCGGGCCTCGTAGCTCATCACCCCCAACTCGGCGTCTCCCTCCAGCACCCGCGAAACGATATCCTCGCTGGTACAGCTCTGGATCGCCACCTCAACGCCCGGATAGCGTTCCTTGAATCGGGCCGCGAGCTGGGGCAGCAGGTACTTGCCCGCGGTCGTACTGCAGGCGATCCGCAGGTGCCCGACCGTATCCTCCTCGAGGGAAGCCATCATCTCCTGCATCTTGATGTACTGGCGCACGATCTTGCGGGCCCAGGGCAGCAGGATCCGGCCGGCGTCGGTCAGGCGCAGCCGGGCACCGGAGCGGTCGAAGAGGGCGACCTCCAGTTCCTGTTCCAGTCCCTTGATGTGGTGGCTCACCGTCGGCTGGGTCAGGTGCAGGAGCCGGGCCGCCTCGGTGAAGCTCATCTGCTCGGCGGCGTGGAGGAAAGTCCGGAGTCGTACCAGATCGGTGGTCATGCAGCTCTCCCGTTTGTATCTACTTTCGATGTCATAGAAAATATCTATAACACGAAACCACCGCCCACGTCCCGGTGATATTCACCATCGTCTGTTGTCGTCAACCTGTTGGCGGTGCCGACCGCAGCCGCTGGCTGCGGGACAGACTGCTGCCGATCGTCGGGGATGGCCGGCTTCAGACGCCGGCGTCGGTGTCCGCCGGAGCGAGGTCGGTCGAGAGGGGGAGGATGATCCGGAAGACACTGCCGCGCCCCGGTTCGCTCTCGAGTTCGATCCGACCTTCATTCAGATGGACCGCCCACCGGGCGATGGCCAGACCGACACCCGATCCGACGCCCTCCTGGGCGGGCTCTTTCCCGACCTTGTGAAACCGTTCGAAGATCGATTCGTGTTCTTCCCGGGGGATGCCCCGGCCGGTGTCTGTGACCTCGATGATGCCGCTGGCGTCGGAGGGCTGCCTGACGACGATGCCGATCCGGCCCTCTTCGGGAGTGTAGCGGATGGCATTGTCCACCAGGTTGATCAGGGCGTGACGGATCATGCTCCGGTCGAACGAGCCGATCACCGGTATACCGGCCTCGACACTGAGGTGCTGACTCTTCTCCTCTGCGAGGATTCCGAGCGAACCGGCTACCTCCACCGCCAGCTCAGAGAGGTCCACCGTCTCACGGATGCGGTGTGTCAGGCCGGCTTCGGCGCGCGCCAGGGAGAGGAGATCATCCACCAGCGTGGTCAGACCCTCCGTCTCTTCGAGGATGCTGCTGATCACCTCGCGGCACGAGGCCAGATCGGTGCATTCCTGCAGACCGACCTCACCGACGCTCCGGATCGCCGTCAGCGGGGTACGCAGGGTATGGGAGGCGTCGGTCGTGAACTGACGCAGCTGCTCGAACGAGGCCTCCAGCCGGGTCAGCATCGAGTTGATGACGATGGCCAGGCGCCCGAACTCGTCGTCGGGATTCTGAACGGGGAGCCTCTCATCCAGGCGCCGGGCCGTGATCTCCTCGGTCTTCGAGGCGATGATCCCCACCGGGCGCAGGAACCTGCCCGCCAGCAGATACCCGCCGGTCGAAGCCAGGAGGAGCGCCCCGATGATGGCGACCGCCAGCATCCGGGTCAGGTGCTGCAGGATGCCCAGAACCGCTTCGCCATCCGCAGCCACCGCGATCTGGAAGTCACTGCGGGTCCGGTTGTGGATACCGGTGATGGTCTGCAGGAAGTACCGCCGCCCCCGGGTGGATTCCCAGATCCAGGTGGAATCGCTGGTGGTGGCCAGCAGGGTGGTGTCCAGCCCGGCCCGGGCCCAGTCGTCGGAGCGGTAGAACCGTTCGTTGTTCCTGAGCACCCGGAAGAGAGGGAGGATCTCGTTCGCCTCGAGATCCTGGATCTCCCGGTAGAGCGTGCGCGTGTCCCGATTCGTCTGGATCAGGTTCACCAGGGCGGTCGCATGCTGTTCGAGCCGGTCGTTGGTCTGGCGTTCCAGTTGAGCCCGCAGCAGCAGGTAGGTGCCGACGGAGATGAAGACCAGGATAGCGGCCGGAGAGGCCGCGTACCAGAGGGTCAGCCGGGCGCGTATGCTGACCGGGTAGATCCTCACGGTCCGTCTTTCTGCAGGACGAAGCCCACGCCGCGGATAGTGTGGATCAGGGGCGTGTCGAAGGGCTGGTCCACCTTGCGCCGCAGATGGGCTATCTGTACGTCTATGGCGTTGTTGATCGGGGTGACGCGGTCGGTCTCCTTCCAGACGTCACGGGCCAGCATCTGGCGGGTGACGATGTGACCGCTCGAGCGCAGCAGGTATTCCAGCAGGTCATATTCCCGGTTCGAGAGATGGATCCCCTGATTCGCCCGCGTGACCTGACGGGTCAGCAGATCCATCTCCAGATCGGCGCATCGGAGTTTGAGGACCTGGTCGGTGCGGCCGCGACGGAAGAGGGCCCGGATACGGGCCAGGAGTTCGGGGAAGGCGAAGGGTTTGACGAGGTAATCATCGGCGCCGCTGTCCAGCCCGATGACTCTGTCCTCGATCGCATCCTTAGCGGTCAGGATGAGGACGGGGGTCTGGATATCGCGCTCGCGCATGGTGCGGAGGATCTCGATCCCGTCCCGGCCCGGCAGCATCAGATCGAGCAGCACCAGGTCGAAGGTCTGCGAGTTGACCAGGAAGAAGCCCTCCTCGCCCGTCGTGGCGACCTCGACCTCGTACTGCTCCGCTTCCAGCCCTTCCATCAGGGCGGCGGCCACTTTTTTCTGGTCTTCTACGACGAGGATGCGCAAGAAACAGTCTCTCTCCTGTAACTGACCGCCATCCCGGACGGACTGGACATGATGATCTCGGTCTCCAGGTCCGGTGAGTCGTACAGCTCGTCGAGGAATGCTGAGACACCCTCGGGAAGCAGATCGAGAACATGCCGGGTTGCGAGACACCCGCCGGCCTGAAGGCGGGGCAGGAGCGTTCGGCAGCAGGCCGGGTGCCAGGCCCGGTCGGCCTCCATGAGAATGAAATCATACGGGCCCTCGAGTTCCGGGACAAGGTCGCGGGGATCGATCAGCCGGAGGTCGATGTGCGCACTCAGACCGGCGGTGCGGAAGAGCTCACGGGCGTGGCGGAAACGCACCTCGTCCGATTCGAGGACGGTGAGAATCCCGTCGGTGCCGCTCAGAGCCCCGGCCACCCACAGGATCGTGCAGTCGTCGGAGGTGCCGAGCGCCAGGGCCCGGGAATAATCGTGCCGGATTATCCCGTCATAAAGGAAAAGACCGTCGGGCGACGCCAGGACGGCTTCCCGCAGGGAGTATCCCGCGACCTCGAACAGGGCAGCCGCCCTCTCATCCAGATCGGCCGTCGGCCGGCATTCCCGGAGCACCATGAAGGGGATGAGCAGGCCGAGGCAGAAGGCCGCGGCGTGGATCCCGATCCGGGCTGGTCGCAGCATCGGCACGGCACCCCTTCCCGGTTGTTCAGTGAACGAAAGCGAGCGCAGAGTCACAGCCTCAGGGTGATCCCGGCGATCGCCTCCGTCTACTTATGATTCTCTTAAATCGGAGACAGGATAAACACGGCCGGGTTCTCATCCCGTCGTACCATACAGAGATGGAATTTGTAGCCCGTTCTCTATCGATGAAAAAGTGTACTTCCGCACCCGTGCTGATAGTGCTCCTGCTCTCCTGCTCAGCGCCGACCCGTCCGACGTCGGCCACATTGTCAGGTAGCCTCGTCGTCCGCGGCCCGATTCCGGACAGTGTGGACCATATCGATCTGATCATTCGCCGGATGGATCTGATCAGCGGAGGCCCCTGGATGCCGGGTGACAATTTCTTCCCCCGGGAGATCGTTTACCGCACGGTTCTGTCGTGCGGTGCTGATCTGAGAGAGGAGCATGATCGCAGAGGGAACCTGACCACCCTGTCGTTCGAGAGGTCGTGCCGGCCCGGTTATTATCGTGTATATGCCGATTTCCCTGATTTCGACCGAACCGGCTGGTTCCTGTTTACCGATGAGCCCCGCATTCTCCAGGTGGAAGGTGGGGATGTCAGAAAGGGGCTCCGCGTCGAGCTGCACTTCTATCATTTCCCGCCTGATGATTGAACCTGTGACTTCGTCCGGATCGGCGAAACAGGGGGACTTGTCGCGTTTGTCGATCTGCGGGCATTGATCAGTACAGGTCTATGTGACCGCAGACCTCTCTATTCTCCAGTCGCTGATGCTGATATTCTTGGGACCGCCCGGCCGGGCGATGCCCGGGAGAGCGTTGATCACCGGACGCCGACCGGGCCGGAAGGAAGTGACAGAAAGAGCAGGGTAGAGTTGAGAAGAGACGGGATGAGCAGAGAAGCGATGAGATGAAATGAGATGGGTATGATCTCCCGGGAGCGCGTCCGCACCGCCCTGAACCATGCCGAACCCGACCGGGTGCCGGTCGATCTCTCCGGTCACCGTTCTTCGGGGATCGCCGCCATCGCCTATGACCGGCTGCGCACCCACCTCGGCCTGCCCCCGCGGCCGATCCGGGTTTACGACCAGATCCAGCAGCTCGCGATCGTGGACGACGACGTGCTCGATCTCTTCGGCGTGGACACCATCGAGCTGGGGCGGGGATTCGCCGGAGCAGACGGGGACTGGGCGGAATGGGTTCTGCCCGACGGCACCCCCTGCCTGATGCCCGCCTGGTCGGTGCCGGAGCGGGACGATGGGCGCTGGGTGCTGCGCTCGGCCACCGGCCGGATCATCGCCGCCATGCCCGACGGCGCCCTCTACTTCGAACAGACCCACTACCCCTTCCTGGAAGGCGGCGAACTCGAGGCCATCGAAGAGGCGCTCGGGGAGAGCATGTGGACGGCGATCGCTTCGCCCCCCGGGCCGCTCGTCTCCGGGCCCGGGGGGGAAGAGAGGCTGGCGGAGGGAGCCCGGCGCCTGCGGGCCGCGACCGATCGGGCCGTGATCGGTCTCTTCGGCGGCAACCTGCTCGAGATCGGTCAGTTCCTCTACCGCAACGACGGTTTCCTGATGATGCTCGCCGCCGAACCCGACCGGGCCCACGCCTTCCTCGAACGGCTGACCGCTCTGCACCTGCGCAACCTGGAACGCTTCCTCGGCGCGGTGGGGGAGTTTATCGATGTCATCGCCTTCGGCGACGACCTGGGGATGCAGAGCGGACCGCAGATCTCCCCGGAGATGTACCGGGAGTTCTTCCAGCCGCACCACGCCGCCATGTGGCGGCGGGCCCGGGAGCTGGCCGATGTGACGGTCATGCTGCACTGCTGCGGAGGGGTGCGCGAGCTGCTCCCCGATCTGATCGAGGCCGGGCTCGAGGCCATCAATCCGGTGCAGATCTCCGCCCGCGGCATGGCGGCGGCGGGACTCAAAAGGGACTTCGGAGCCGATATCGTGCTGTGGGGCGGGGGGTGCGACACCCAGCACATCCTTCCCGAGGCCTCCCCGACCGAGGTGGCCGCGCATGTGCGGGAGCAGGTCCGGGCGCTTGCCCCCGGCGGAGGCTTTGTCTTCCAGCAGGTGCACAACATCATGGCCGATGTGCCGCCGGAGAACATCGCGGCGATGTACGGAGCGCTGCGGGAGGTCTGAGGTGATGATCGGGCGGTCGGATCGGAAGGAGTAAGGCGTGGCCCGCCTCGATCTGGCCATCATCATCCTCTACTTCCTGACCGTTATCGGATTGGGAGGGTGGTACCGCCGGCGGGCGGCCCGCAATCTCGAGGCCTACTTCCTGGGCGGCAAGAGCCTGCCCTGGCCGGCCCTGGCCATGTCGGGCGCGGTGGGCAACTTCGACATCACCGGCACCATGTGGATGGTCTCGGTCCTCTTCCTGCTGGGGATGCGTTCGTGGTGGCATCACTGGATGTGGGGGGTGATGCTCCCAGCCTTCGGCCTGGCCTACATGGCCGTCTGGGTGCGCCGCTCGGACGTCATGACAGGGGCGGAGTGGATGGTGACGCGTTTCGGAGACGGACCCGACGGCCGGCTGGCCCGCACCGCGTACGCGCTGATGGCCGTCGTCACCCAGGCCAGCTTCATCGGCTACGCCTTTCAGGGGATCGGCAAATTCGCGGTCGTCTATCTGCCGCTCGACTCACTCGCCGCCCGGATCCCCGCCCTGCGGGATGCCATTCTCGCCCACCAGACCTCCCTGCTGGCCGTGCTCATCATCGGGGCGGCCACCCTCTACGTCCTGCTCGGCGGGCTTTACGGGGTGGTCTTCACCGACGTGCTCCAGACCGTCATCCTCAGCTTCGCCGCCCTGGTGATCGCCTGGATCGCCTTCACCACTCTGACGCCCGAGAGCGTCGCGGCCGCGGTCCCGGCCGATTTCGCCTCTCTGCGACCGGTCTGGCGCCTGGAGGAATTCGCCGGAACCTCCAACGCCGGGTACGAGATGTTCGGCCTGCTGATGATTGCCTGGGTCATGAAGGGATTCCTCCTCAACGCCGGCGGGCCGGGGCAGATGTACGATTTCCAGCGCTATCTGGCCGCCCGCGACGACCGTGATGCGGCCAAACTGGCCGCGGCCTGGCCCGTCTTCCTGATCCCCCGCTGGGCCATGGTGGGGGGGATCACCCTGCTGGCGCTGGCCGGGATCGGTGAGGTCACCGATACCGAGCAGGTGATGCCCCTGGTGCTGCAGCGCTTCCTGCCGGCGGGGGTGCGGGGGCTGGTGATCGCGGGATTGCTGGCGGCCTTCATGTCCACCTTCGCCGGTACGGTGAACTCGGGTGCCTCGTACATCGTGCGCGACCTCTGGCAGCCTTTCTTCGCTCCCGAAGCGACCGAGTGTCGGCTGGTCCGGGCCGGGTATCTGGCCACGGTGGGTCTGGTCGCCGGGGGGATCGTGATCGGTTTTCAGGCCGAATCGATCAACGAGATCTGGAGCTGGATGATGATGGCCCTGGGGGCGGGAGTGATCGTGCCCAACGTGCTGCGCTGGCACTGGTGGCGGTTCAACGGCTGGGGGTACGCCGCCGGCACCCTGGGCGGGATAATGCTCTCCCTGATCGCCCTCTTCGTGCCGACGATCCCGATCTACCTGTCCTTCCCGGCCATCTGCCTCGGTTCCCTGGCCGGCAGTATCGCGGTCTCGCTGATCACCGCACCGACCGACCGGCAGTTGCTGGTTTCATTCTATCGCTCGATCCGTCCCTTCGGTCTCTGGGGGCCGGTCCGGACCGAATCCGATACGGATCCGGGGGAAGATACCACCGTCCCGGGGATGATCGGATCTGGTGCCCTCCGCCGGCTGGGGAACACGGGAGTGGCGATGACGGGGATCACCGCCCTCTACCTGGCTCCGATCTACCTGGTGGGGCACTGGAACGGCCGCTTCACGGTGTGCGGAGTGCTGGTGTTGCTTACTGCCGCGATCCTGCGCCTGACCTGGTACCCGTACCTGCCTGCCCGGTCCGCCGGAGGCGGATGAGAGGCCGGGCGGATCCCCGAGGCCGGAGGTATCCCCGCAACTGGTGGATTGCCGGTCCCGGGAGGGGTGTGATAGGCTGAGTGACGATAAAACCGATGTGTCGGTGGCGAACTACCTCCATCCCCACAGCGGAGTGACCGTGCGACCGGACGACCACGATCCAAGACTGCTCGCAGCGCAGGTGAGGCTGATCTGGGACCAGGTGCCGCAGACGCTGATCGGGGCGCTGGCCTGCGTCGATGCCCTGGTGATCATGATCGTGAATACGGCCAGTCCGCAGATCCTGCTCGTCTGGACACTCTCGATGGTCGCGGCCCTGGCCGTGCAGTACGTGGGCTACCTGCGGTTCCGTCGCCTCGAGCCCGCCGGTCCGGATCTGCTCAGCTGGCGGAACGCCTTCACCGCGGCCCTGCTCCTCAACGGCCTCCTCTGGGGCGCCGGCGCGGTGCTGCTGCTGCCGGCCGGATCGATCGCACTCCAGGTGTTCCTCGCCTTCCTGCTCGGCATCATCTCCACCGGGGCGATCGCCACCCTGGCGGCGATCCGCTTCGCCGGCCACCGCTTCTTCCTGCCCGCCATGCTCCCCTACATCGCGACGATGTTCTACCTGGGCTCCCCGGAGCAGGTCGCGATCGGCTCGATGATGCTCCTTCAGGTGGTGCTGCTCTGGGTGTTCGCGGGCACCATGCACCGGGCGGTGACCGCCTCGCTGCGGTTGCAGCTCGAGAACACCGAGCTCGTGGCCTTCCTTGAAAAATCAGAAGCCTCGCTGCGCGAGGATGTCCTGCGGCGCGCCGAAGCCGAACGCCGGCTCACCGAGGCCCGGAAGGCGGAGAACTCCACGGCCGAACGCATCCAGCAGATGCTCCTGTTCGGACCGACCCCCCGGAGCCTGAATGGCGCCGCGCTCAGCGTTCAGGTAATCACGGCCAGTCACGTCAGCGGCGATTTCTACGATATCTACCGTCACGGCGAGTACTGTTTCGACATCCTGGTGGGGGATGTCATGGGCAAGGGCATCCCGGCGGCGCTGATCGGCGCCGCCGCCAAGAGCCGCTTCCTGCGCGCCCTCAGCCAGATGCCCCGTACCGCCGCCGGGGGGCCGCCGCCCGAACCGGTCGAGATCGTCCGCTTCGCCCACGGCCGTTTCACCAACCAGCTGGCCGCCCTGGAGAGTTTCGTCACCGTGCTCTTCGCCCGGTTCGATCTCGCGGTCAACCGGTTGACCTGGGTCAACTGCGGCCATACCAACGGCATCCACTACGTCCGGCCCGACGGGGTCTGCACCCTCCTGCCCAGCCGGCACCCCCCGCTCGGATTCGATCCCGATGAAGTGTACGAGCAGGAGACCGCCGAACTCCACGACGGCGATGTGGTCTTCCTCTACTCCGACGGTATCACCGAAGCCCGCAGCCCCGAGGGCGAGCAGTTCGGGCTCGACCGGCTCATCGAGCTGATCGCGGACCGGGCCGGGGAATCACCGGCTTCGCTGGTGGAGGACATCAAGGATGCGCTGGCCGCGTTCACGCAGACGCATCATTTCCCTGACGACCTCACCTGTGTCGCGGTCCGTATCGAAACGGAAGTCGAATCCGGCGGCGTCCACGTCTTCGAGACCACCGGCCGGCTGGCGGAACTGCCCGAGATCCGAGGGTTCGTCAGGCGCATCGGCGGCTCCGTGCTGACCCCGCCGCTGGCTCCCGACGCCCTCAACGAACTGGCCGTGGCGGTCACCGAGGTGGCCAGCAATATCATGCGGCATGCCTACCAGGGCGAAGGGGAGAGGACCATCCGGACCGAAGTCCGGGCGACCGATCAGGAGGTCACCGTCAGGTTCATGCATTACGGCTTCGGGCTCCGGCCCGGACTGGCCCGGCCGGGGCTGCCCGAGACGCCGGAGGCCGGGGGACGCGGCCTCTTTCTCATCGAACGAACGGTGGATGCCGTCAGCTACTTCACCGAAGAGGACGGCGCGAGCGGCATCATGCTTACCAAGAAACGAGGAGATTGACCGGACATGGAATTCACAACGCGGAAGGCGGGCAAAGGGGTGATCATCGTCGAAGTCCCCTTGGAGGAACTCGATGCCAGCAATGCACCGGATTTCAAGGCCGGTCTCCTGCCCCTGCTGGAGAAGCGGACGAAGGTCGTGCTCGACCTGAGCCGGCTCGATTTCGTGGACAGCTCGGGGCTCGGTGCCTTCCTCTCCTGCCTCAAAACCATGCGGTCGCAAGAAGGGATGCTGGTATTCGGCGGTGTCTCCCGCAATGTCCGCAACGTCCTGGAACTGGTCCACATGTACAAGCTGGTGGATTATTTCGATACCGTTGACGAGGCGGTCGTACGGCTCGCACAATAGCTAACCGCCGGGACCGTTTATTCCGACCGCAGGGCCTCGACCGGATCGACCGCGGTGGCACGGCGGGCCGGACGCCAGGTGGCCGTTATCCCGACTCCCAGGAATAGCCCCGCCACGACACCGTAGGTGACCGGATCGGTCGGGACGACACCGATCAGCATGCTCTCCAGGGCCCCGGAAGCCAGCAGGGCCAGCAGCAGCCCCGCCGCCGTACCCGCGATAACCAGCTTCAGCCCGTCCCTGATCACCAGCCCCACGACCTGCGACTGCCGGGCGCCCAGGGCCATACGCACCCCGACTTCGCGGGTGCGCCGCGAGACATCGTAGGCGATCACCCCGTACAGCCCGGTGGTTCCGAGGATCAGCGAGAGGAGCCCCAATCCGGTCAGCAGGCCGGCCAGCAGGCGCGGCAGGAAGAGCATCAGCTCCAGGTGCTGCGGGACCGTCACCAGGCTCATGATCGGCATCCGCCGGTCGGTCTCGCGGATAGCCTCCCGGACCGGCTGCAGCAGCTCCCGCCCGTCGATGCTCGAACGCACGATGAGGTGCCCGAAAAGCATGCGGTTCGTACTGCCGGCACGGTAGAGGAAGGCCCGCGGAACCTCACCCAGGGAACGGTATTTGCCGTCCTTCGCGATCCCCACGATGCGGTTCGGGGGTTCTTCGGGACCGGCGAGGCGGACGGTGTGTCCCAGCGCGCTCTCTCCTGGCCAGTAGATGCGGGCGAAGGTCTCGTTGACGATCACGGCTCCCTCACCGGCCTCCCCCTCGCCTTCGGTAAACGCGCGTCCGGTAAGGATCGGGATGCCCATGGTCGCGAAGTAGTTGGGTCCGACCGTGGCTACATCTATCTCGACGCCGTCGGCGCCGATCTCGCGGGCGTGTGTTTCAGGGTAGATCGTGGTGGTGCTGATGCTCGACCCCAGCGGCATCCGGCTGGTCATGGCCACCGATTCCACTCCGGGCAGGGCGTTCAGACGGTCGAGGAGCTGTCGGAAGAAAGTGGTTCCCTCCTCGGTCGAATAGCCGCGCTCGAAGGTTTCGAGGGTCACGACCACTCCCCGGCGCAGGTCGAAGCCGATATCCGCCCGCCCGGTGTTGGCGAGCGAGCGCAGAAAGAGCCCGGCGGCGATGAGCAGAAGGGCCGAAACCGCCACCTGAGCGATCACGAGCGATGAGCGCAATCCGAACCTGCCCAGGCGGCCGGCGGGGGTGTCGTAGGCGTCCCGGAGCGAGTGCATGAGCTGCGGACGCGTCGTCTGCCAGGCGGGCAGCAGCCCGAAGACGATGCCGGTCACGAGCGAGAGGAGGAAGGCGAATCCCAGCACCCCCGCGTCGAGCCCGATCTCGAGGTTGATCGGCACCGGCAGGGGGGGCTGCACGGCCAGCAGGATCCGGATCAGCCAGGCGGCCAGGGCGACGCCGGCGGCCCCGCCCAGCAGAGCCAGCAGGATGCTCTCGGTGAGCAGCTGCCGGATGAGCCGGTACCGTCCCGCGCCCATGGCCAGCCGGATGCCGATTTCGCGGCGGCGCGAGAGGGCCCGGGCCAGCAGCATGCTGGCCAGGTTGGCACAGGCGATGAGCAGGACCAGGCCGACCATGCCCATCAGGAACACGGTGAAGGCCAGGATGATATTGTCCAGCTGGGGATGGAGGCTGACTTTGGTCGACGGTATGAGCCGGACCTCATGGCCGGTGTTGGTCTCGGGGTACTCGGCCGCCAGCCGGGCCGATACCACCGCGCACGCCGCCCGGGCTTCCTCGATCTCCACCCCGGTCCGGAGTCTGGCCTTGACCCAGTTCTCACGCTCCCCCCGCCGGGTCAGGACCGAGGTGCCCGGATGGATCAGCGGATCGAGGGTGATGGGATACCAGAAATCCGACGGGATGGGGAAGAGCCCCCGGAACTTCTCGGGGGCGACGCCGATGATGGTGAAATCGTGCCCGGAGAGCTGGACGGTGCGGCCGATGATGCCGGGGTCGGCCCCGAACCGGCTCTGCCACAGAGCATACGAGACCATGACGGCGGGCGGAGTCCCGGTGACTTCCTCGGTAACGGGATCGAAGGAACGGCCGAGCGCCGGTTCCACGCCCAGCATCCCGAAGTACCCGCTGCTCACCTTCTCCCCGAAGAGGTACTCGCTGACATCTCCCTGATCCATGATGAGCAGGGTGATGTTGTAGAGCACCACGTCGGCGAAGACGTCGCTGCTCTGCTCACGGAGATCCACGAAGTCGGCATACGAAGACGGCGCGAACTCCAGACCGATATCGGAGCCCGGCTCGAAGGTGTAGACCTCGACCAGGCGGTCCGGGTCGGCGACCGGGAGTCCCCGCCTGAAGATCGAAGTGTAGATACTGAAGATGGCCGTGTTCGCCCCGATCCCGAGAGCCAGGGAGAGGATCGCGACCAGAGTGAAACCTGGATTGGCGCGCAGGGTTCGCAGGGCGTAGCGGAGGTCGTGTCGCAGGGCATCCATGAGCAGCCTCATGTTGTGATCGCTCTCGGTCTCAGGCCCCGCACCTGTGCCCCCACAGGAGCCCGCTCATTTTTCAGGACAGGGCCACAGGAAAAGGCGCCGCCGTCCTCATCTACATGACGGTAACCGGACTGTCGGAGTTGCACTCACTCGTGTTTCAGCGCCTGGACTGGATCGATCCGGGTGGCCCGGCGGGCCGGGATCATGCCGGCCAGCAGCGTCACCATCGTGATCAGGAGGACGACGCTGCCGAAGACGAAGATATTGGTCGGAGCGACCGCGAAGAGCAGGGTGCGGATGATGCGCAGGAGCACCACCGCCACCGGAATCCCGATCCCCAGCCCGAAGATGAGGATGCGCAGCCCGTCGGTGATGATCAGGCGGAAGATCTCGGCCGGGCTGCTCCCGACCGCCAGGCGGATACCGAGTTCCCGGGTGCGCTGGGTCACTCCGTAGGCCAGTACTCCGAACAGACCGACCGCGGCGAGGAAAAGGGCCAGCAGCGCGAAGATGATGATCAGTACCATAGGGATGCGCCGTTCCAGCGTGCTGTCGGTCATCCGCTCGTCATAAGCGGTGGGGAAGTAGAATGGCAGGTCGGGATCGATCCCGTTGAGGCGTTCCTGCACGGGCTGAACGAGCGCCAGCGGTTCTAGATCGGTGCGTAGAACCGGCACCATGAACTCGGTAGATGCCTGCCGGTAGGACAGGTAGAACGCTCCCCGGCCGCCGGCCGCCGGTTCGGCCAGGTCGGCGTAGCGGACCGATCCGACCACCCCGATTACGCTGTAGAAGTCGTCCTCGCTGTCGGGCTCCTGAGCGGGGGAGCCTGTCCGCAGGCGCCGGCCGATCGGGTTCTCCCCCGGCCAGTAGTGCTGGGCCAGCCACTCGTCGATGATGATGACGTTGGGGGCGTCCTCGGTGTCGCCGGCGGAGAAATCGCGCCCCAGAAGCAGCGGGATCCCCATGGTCTGGAAGTAGCCCGGTGATACGACCGCGAACCGGTGGGCGATGAGTGATTCGCCCGTCCTGAGTTCGTATCCCTCGGGGAACAGGATGGTCGTGGCTTCGAAGGTCACGAACGGCAGGCGCGAGGTCACGGCGGCGTCCCTCACTCCCGGCAGCGACCGGATCCCGACCAGGAACTCATCGGTGAAGCGGCGCCGTGAAGCATCATCGGGATAGCGTGATTCCGGCAGGTCGATGAAGCCGTGCAGGAGCGAAGCGGGATCCTCGAATCCGGGATCGATCCGCAACAGCCGGCTGAAACTGAGGACCAGGAGACCGGCGCCGATCAGCAGGACGAAGGCGAGGGCCACCTGGAGCACGGCCATGAGATTGCGGGTGCGCATGGTCCGGCGGCTCACCGTCACACTGCGTCCGTCGTAGCGGAACACCGGGTGCAGGTCGGTCCGCAGGATCTGGGATACGGGGAGCAGTCCGAAGAAGCATCCCGCCAGAACCGAGACGAGCAGGGTGAAGGACAGGACGGTCAGATCGAGCTGGATGGTGAAACCGAAGGGGAGTTCATCGACCCGCAGCAGGCGCATCAGCGAGAGCCCGCCGGAGGCCACCAGGAGGCTGAGGAGGCCGCCGAGAACAGCGATCACGAGACCCTCGGTCAGGACCTGGGTGTAGAGCTGGCGCCGGTTGGCGCCCAGCGCGATGCGGGTGGCCAGCTCCAGCTGCCGGACGTTCAGACGGGTTGTCATCAGATGGGCGATGTTGACGCACCCGATCAGCAGAACCAGCCCGACGCCGGCCAGCAGGAGGATGAAGGTGGGCCGTCGATCTCCCAGCAGGGCCTCATGCAGGTCCACGACTTCGGTATGGAAACCAGTCTCTTCGATGATCCGGCGGCCGTCGGGGACCGGCCAAGCGTCCAGGAGCCGGTCGTCGAGGGCGGCGATCTGCTCCGTGGCCAGCTCGATCGTCGCTCCGGGGAGCAGCCGCGCGATCATCGTCAGGCCGAGGGAGTGCAGGTTCTCGAGGCTGCGGGCTTCGGGGGTGAAGGCGGTCGGCACGAAGAGGTCGACCCGACGCTGGTCGAGAAGGCGGAAACCCTCGGGAAGTACGCCCACGATCGTGTAGCTGTGGCCGTCCACCCGCAGGGTCCGCCCCAGGACGGTTTCGTCGCGATCGAAGTGCTCGGTCCAATAATCGTAGCCCAGGATGATGACCCGGGCGTTCTCCGGTTCGGTCTCCTCTTCGGTGAAGGTACGCCCGAGGACAGGTTCGATCCGGAGCAGCGGCAGCAGCGAGGGGGACATGGCGACGGAGTACTCGCGCTCGGGTTTGCCCTCTTCGCCGACCGTCAGGCCGCCGTAGGCGAAGACGGCGACCTCTTCGAAAGCCTCGATTTCACTGCGGCGGGCGAAATAGTCGGGCACTGAAACCCCCAGGCGTGGGGCCTCCGCCCGGGGATAGGAGTTGTAGACGGCCACCAGCCGATCGGGCTCGTCGAAGGGCAGCGGGCGGAACATCAGGGCGTTGACGGAGCTGAAGACGGCGCTGTTGGCCCCGATGCAAAGCGCCAGGGTGAGCAGGGCCGTAACCGTGAAGGCCGGTTCCTTGCGCAGGAGCTTGAGGCTGAAGATCAGGTTGCGCAGGAAAGTCTGCATATCTTCCCGAATCCGTTCACCGCTCAGCGGGCGGTAGTCCGACGGGCGGTTCGGTCGCCGGAGCCGATCCGGCCGGTCTGATGAGAAGCGTCGTCTCGCCCCGGGCCGGGGTCCGCCGGGCGATGAGCCGGATCCGGTACACCCGTTCCCCCCATGAAGAGCGCAGCCGGGCGTCGGTGAGTTCGACTCCTTCGATCGCGACCGTGAAGGCGGCGGCATCATAAGACAGCTCGGCCGCCCGGGCCTCACTCCCCGGAGCCGGTGCGTTCAACCGGATCAGACCCGGTCCTGTCTCCTCGGGGCGCCGGCAGGTCATCAGGTTCAGCTCGAGCGGGGAGCGAACCTCGGCGAGCCGCCAGCGATCCCGCACCTCGATCTGGCGGCCCCGGGCGAAGGTGAGGGTGCGCCGGTAGGACTCCAACGCCGCTTCAGCCGGGTAGGCGCCGGCCAGTTCCAGGCTGAAGGCCACCCGGCGGTCGTCGGCCCGGCAGTCGATCCCGGAGGCCCGGTATCCGCCGCCCTCGTGCTGCATCATGCCGTTGATGGTGG
>CAYSYY010000001.1:0-4233 GCA_964435265.1 uncultured Gemmatimonadota bacterium | reverse complement strand
GGAAGCGATATTACTCATGCGGGTGTCCGTGCTTTATCCGGGCAGTTCACAGTGCTGTACTTTACGATACTGCCCACCCTCACCCACGTTGTCGCCCGGCGTGGGTGGGCAGGTTGTGCCAGGCCGACTGCATCGTCCAGATCTCATAGCGCCGCGAACTGAAGGTTTGGGCGGTATAGGTCTCCACCCCCACATCGATCAGCAGGGGCTCGCCGTCGAGGTAGACGATGAAATTGCCCACGTCGTTGTGGTTGTGGCTCTCGTTGTTGTGTCCTCCCTTGGCGGCGAGGTAGAGACCCTCAGCTGATCCTTCGGTCGAGCGGGCGCTCATGACCTCGAGTTCGGCCATCCAGACGTCCCGAGGCAGCGGTTCGCGCGGCTCTACGGCGGTGAGTTCGATCAGGACGAAGAGGGTGGGGAGCACCCGGGCGAGCACGCCGTTGCCTCCCCGTACGGCGGAGGTGCCGAGCCCCTGGCGGCGGGCCAGCAGCGCCCCGAAGCCGGTCATCGTTCCGTCGCCGATGCACCGGCCGTACCGGTAGATGAGCGCGGC
Source organism: uncultured Gemmatimonadota bacterium (assembly GCA_964435265.1). Classification (GTDB taxonomy): domain Bacteria; phylum Blakebacterota; class Blakebacteria; order Blakebacterales; family Blakebacteraceae; genus CAYSYY01. Next base: position 3,680 of record CAYSYY010000001.1, on the reverse strand, counting down.
CTCGGGATTCAGCCGGGCGGCCGCATCGGCGAAGTTGATAAACCACTGGTCGTGGATGTAGACGCGGGTGATGTAGCGTCCGATCTCCCCGATGAGCGGTTCGGCGAAGATGTCGATGCGACCGGCCGAGACCGAATGCAGCAGCTCCAGGCAGTCGAAGAGCGAACCCCCGGCCCGTGACCAGTACCCGGGGCCCTCGTCACAGCCGCCGTCGGCCGGGTAGGGATTCAGGAAGTGATCCAGGCACTGCATGATCTTGTGGATCGAAGCGGTCCGGCGTTCGGGATCGGATTCCAGCAGCAGGACGCAGGTGAGCCAGTTGGAGCAGACCCACGGATTCCAGTTGTTCACGGTGCGGCCCCCGAAGCCCATCCACCAGAAATCGTCTCGCTCCAGACAGACCGAGATGATCCGTCGCTCCACTTCCTCGGTGATGCGTTCGGTGATCAGCGGCGAGATCTTCGTGAGCTCGTCACCCACCAGGTAGTGAGTCCAGGCCAGGAGCATGCCGGTCTCGGCGGCGAAGAGATCGACCGTCGGCTCGGTCACGTCGGGCAGCCCCGGGCCCCGGCGCTGCAGGCTCATATGGGCCGGCACCCCCCAGTAGGTCTCCTCGCAGATGGTCCACACCCCGTTCATGATATCGTCGAGGAACCGCCCCCGGCCCTCGATGCATTCTCCCAGCACCAGCTCGGCCAGCTGGACCCGCCGCCGGTTCTGCAGGTTCTGGAAGTTGGTCCGGTTCCCGGTGCGGGCGTATTCCATGAAGACCGCCGCCGGCAGGGCCGGCCACTCGCAGCCGAGCAGCTCTTCGGCCCGGGCCACGTGCGCCCGGCGGACCGGCTCCGGGACCGCCGCCCAACCGGCGGTATCCCCCGCTTTCGGGAAAGGGTGCCACTCTCCGGCCGGCAGAATGAATGCCCCCACCTCCTCCGGCCCGTAGCGGCCGGTGAGGAGATTGCGGGGCTGCTGGGCGTGAGCGGGCGGCGCCAGGAGCAGGGCGAGCAGGAGAGAGGTCGCGGAGCTGGTTGATCCGGACATGGGAACAGCCTCTGCGCTCGGATGAATGACGGGTCGCAGGATCGCTCTGGATGGATAATATAGCGCCAGATCCGCTTCGCCGACCATTCCCCGCTGGGAATCGGTCCGGTTGTGCGGCGACGGGTTCCAGGAGCGGATCGCAGTTTACCCGTGACGATCCGCTATGCTTCAATAGAACCGTTCCCCACCGCGGTCCCATACCTGTAAGGAGGTACGGTGATGAAGAGTATCCGGTATATGCTGCTCCCGGCTCTCGTTCTGGGGATCGTCTCCTTCTGTGCCCCACCCGCCGCTTCGGCCCAGGAAACCACCGGTCTGAGCGTCGAAGTGGGGGTTATCTGCACGGGGGTCGAGGAGCGGGCACCGGTCGGAGCCGACACGACCTTCGCCGCCACGGTCGGTCAGCTCTGCTGCTTCACGAAGATCCTGGGTGCGACCGATGAGACCACGATCACCCACGTCTGGTACTGGGGTGACACCGAGCGCGCCCGGGTTGAGCTGCCGGTACGGTCGGCCAGCTGGCGGACCTACAGCCAGAAGACGGTCATGGAGCATGAGGTCGGCGCCTGGCGGGTCGAGGTGCTGAACGCGCAGGGGGAGATCCTGAAGACGATCCGCTTCCGCATCGCGCCCTGACCGGCGGCGGGATCCGCCATCCCCTTCCGTTCCGCCACCGGTACAGTAACATATACCCTTTTCATTAATGGTAATAGGTACTATTATATAATGGTATTTTCGGCATCCATCCCGACCGTGGTGGTGCTCAGGGGAGGAGGGCAGCGCAGGGGTGGATGCCGACTACTTTTTAATCCGCTTCACCTCGATCCGCTCACCCCCGGCTTCGCGCAGGATCTGGAGCAGAAGCATCTCCCGCGCCTCCTCACCCTCGGGTATGAGGACCAACAGCGAGACACCGCCGCTCAATTCGATGAGGCGGCCCGCCATGTCCCGGAATTCCTCGAGCGGCATGACCGCCCAGTTGGTGATTATCTGCCCGTCCTCGGTCATGGTGAGGACAATCTGTTCCGGAGCAGTGAGACTGTCGCGGAGAGCCTGAGCCGAATCGGTACCCGACCGAAGGATCAGATACGGGTGGACGAGCCGGATGTGGGGACGTTCCTCCCCCCGTTCGTAGCGCATCTCGATGGCAAAAGAGCCGGTCTGAAGGGAATCCGCGCGCACATCCACGATATATTCGGCGCGCGGGCGCAGCTGGATGATGCGGGCGCCGCGGGCATCGGTGGTGTCCCGGACAACTTCGGTCACCACCCGACGCAACGGGACTCCGATCCGGGCGACGACCGCACTCCGGCCCTCGACGAGCACGACTCCTGAGCCGGCCGTGATCCGCTCGATGTCCAGTTCCTCGAGCAGCGGTTCCAGATCGCGCCGGTCGATGGTGACCGATCCCTCGGGATCGGCCCCGAGCAGGAGGATGGCCCGGAAATCGCGATCGCCCGTCTGTTCGAGGATCCGGGGGATTAGGTCTTCCAGGCGGCCGGGTTCCTCGGGCAACAGGGAAGTGCTGATCTTTCCGTCGGGATGGACGGTGAGCACCAGGATGGTGTCGGGTACGGCTTCCCCCAGGGTCAGAGCGGCCGCCTCCGGGATGAGGTCGAAGATCGCCCGGAAGGAGCGGGGGGTGTCCAGGGGATTCCAGACGAAGGCCTGGAAGAGCAGCGAGGCGGCCACCGCAGCGACCGCGATCGCGGCGCGCCGGAACCAGGCGAAGGTAGTGTTCCGGCCGGCGGTTGCGGCCGCCGCCTCCGCCCGGTCGATCGCCTGCATGGTCGCCCCGACGAAGGTGGCCGAGACCGGCTCGTCCTCCCAGGCCGACAGCCTCCCGGCCAGGTTCTCCAGCGCCTCCCAGCCGGCCCGGCATTCCTCGCACGTCTCGAGATGGTCCCGGATCTCGCGGGCCCGTTCGATCGGCAGCTCCCCGCGCTGCAGATCGACCAGTTCAGAGGGAGTAGGGTGTTTCATCGCAACTCACCTGCCTTGCTCGGTACGAGTGAGGAACGCAGCCGCGCCATGGCGCTGTGCATCCGTGACTTCACGGTACCGATCGGGATCTCGAGGATGTGAGAGATCTGGCTGTAGGTCAGATCGTGGTAGTAGGAGAGCAGGACGATCTGACGCTCACCGGCCGGCAGCGTCTGCAGGGCGCTCTGAAGGATCTCCCGCAGCTCGCGGATTTCGGTCCCGCCCGGGGGCTGCTGGTGCTCCGGGTGGAGGAGTTCCCCGGCCGCCTCTTCCCGGGCCGCCGCGCGCTCGCGACGTTTCAGTTCGTTCAGCCCGCTGTTGGTGGCGATGCGGAAGAGCCAGCTCTTGAAGAGTCCGAGACCGGGATCGAAGCGCGCGAGGTTCCGCCAGGCCAGGACGAAGGTCTCCTGGGCGATGTCCTCGGCGTCGTCGGGATCGGGGAGGAACCGCCGGAGGTAGTTCACGATCGCGCCGGCATGCCGGCGGACCAGAATCTCGAACGACCTCCGATCGCCGTTGGCCGCCCGTTTCACCAGGGTTTCGTCATCCACGCTCGGCTCTCCCCGCCGGTGACAGTTTCCGATCCTGCACTGTCAATACATCACCGGAGGAGGAAAGGTTCGCCTGGACGAACAAACGCCTGACGGTATCGTATG